>JBJTMR010000285.1:0-5552 GCA_046070625.1 Bdellovibrio sp.
GTGGTCTTTCCACTTTCGATGTAGGCCTCACAGGAACCACAAGTTCCTTCCATGCAAGAGTATGGCGGAGACAAGCGCGCCATCAAAGCGGCATCAAGCAAGGTTCTGCCTTCATCAACATCAATCTCAACAGCTTTCCCCTGAATAATAAACTGAACCCGCTTGGACAACCTGACTCCTTTTTTGCTTAGCTGATGGTCAGCCTTATAATAGTTTCATTTTGCCCCCACTTGGAAGCTGTTTATAACACGCGACGCCTTCTTTTCTGGCGACATAAGTAATTGAAATTACTATATTTTGCCATATCACTCCTCCATCTCATTTTGGTACACCTATTGCTTAAATACTGAGGTATGGAAATCCGGAGACAAAATGACATCGTTGCCTTTCGAATGACAGGGGAAGCCCCATGGGCTTTTCATGCTCGAAATTTAGAAGTGGCAGAAATCTCCGAAGAGCTCTGGGCACAACTTTCCCCGTCTGAAACTTCCGACTCGGAACTTCAAGAACTGTTGAATTCTTGGAATCAGGAAATCAATCCCAACGTTATTCCGGGTCGCTCGATTCAACAGATTCGAAGCCTCACAATCAACGTCACTCAGATCTGCAATTTGAAATGCACCTATTGTGCTGCTGGGGGTGATGGAACTTATGGTTCCCCACAAACGAAGATTTCTGTTGAAAAAACTCTTCCCCAACTTAAGTACTTTCTGGAAAAGCTTCCTGACTCAGGAACATTCAAGATTGTCTTCTTGGGAGGCGAGCCCCTTCTTTACCCAGAAGGCATTCGCGCTATTGCAAACTACGTGAGCTTGATGACTGCCGGGCGTAACATTCGCCCACAATTTTCGATCGTTACAAATGGCACTCTTTTGAACGACGAAAATCTTCAGCTCCTTCAGGACATCAAATGCAACGTCACAGTCAGCGTCGATGGCCCTGCGCCTATTAATGACCAAGTCCGACCGATGAAAAATGGTGGCGGAAGTTCTACCTTAGTAGCCGAAGGGCTCAAAAAGCTCTTTGCAATCAAAGCCAACCTAGGGGCAGTGACCTTGCATGGCGTTTTCACCAAAGAAAATATGCAGCTTGAAGAAGCTTATGCTTTCTATCGTCAGTATCCTACAGATCGCATTGAACTGACTTATGGTGTAAGTGAGTTAGACCAAGATGCTAATGACCAGTTCATTCTTGGAATGAAACGCATTGCCGCAAAGGCCTTTGAAGACGGCGGTGAGGTCGAGCTTCGCCGAATCAACTTCTTTGCAAATATGTTTTCCGTCCTGGATGAACAGCGCAGAACAGAAAACTTCTGCGGCGCTGGGAAATCCTTCTTGGTTGTTGATGCCAACAACCACGTCTTCACGTGTCCTTGGGATGTGGGACAAAAATCTGAACAAGTTGGGCAAGGTACCGAAATCAATCAGAGCGAATTAGAACGGTACGCCCAACCGCTTATTGAACAAAACAACTGTGGTACCTGCTGGGCAAGATACCTTTGCGGCGGCGGCTGCATGTTTATCCACAAACAGGCCACAGGATCAAAAAACACTAAAAGCAAGCAGTTCTGCTCTAGAATGCAGAGTTTGCTTGCCACAACACTTTTCTACTACAAAAAAGGCAGAGACACTGCTATTGAGGTAACTAATGACAACACAAGCCACTAAACACATCAAAAAAGTAAAACCGCTAGGCGCTACTTCTAGCGAAACTGGCAAAATTCCTGGCGACTGCATCCCAGTACAATAAACATAAACCGCAAGGAACATATGACTCTTCCAAGTCCGTTCGAAGAGACATCGCTAGGCTTTCAAGCAGGTCAGAAACGAGTATTTGCTCTTAGAGCTGTATTCGCACTGATCATGGCGTTCCTTATTGCCCAAATCAATCTCGAGTACGTCGAATCTTGGTTTTACGATTTACGTATCCGCACGAAACTTTTCACAACAACCTCTAACGACCTTGAGCTGATTTACATCAAGCCTTCTACGGTCGAAAAATACAAAGGCCTTCCAGATGCTCGTTTGCAGAACTCTATTTTGCAAAAGCTGACTTCTGCAGGAGCTAAAGCTGTCGTCTATGACTTCACTATCAGCGAGACTCCTGGCTCTGATGACGACAAAAATACCTGGGAAGCCTCCATAGTTCACGACAAACGGGCCTTTGTTGCCACTAAAGACACTCCCCTCAAGGGAGAAGAAAAAAGTCTTTATTTGCAAGATCCCTTGGAACAAGTCCGCACCATTCCAGCACCAAGGACTTCAGATACACTTAACTTCGCCAAAGACAGCGTGACACGTCGGATGATGCTTTCGTATCAAGGCACAACCATGCTACAGGTGCAACTGGCAGGTCTTTACAATCCAGAGATTCTTGATATTGGAAGAGTTCGTGGTCTTTTTAAATTCTATGACACCGATCAAGCGTATATCGATTTTCACCGCCCGCAAACTTTCCCGTCTTCCATTTTTGAAGAGGTTGCTAAAGACAACTCAGATCTAAGTCGCTTCAAAGATAAGCTTGTCCTGATCGGCACAGATTTAAATATCAACGAAAGCGATTATATTCGCACCCCTTTCAGTAAAATACCGTCAGCGATGACTCGTATTGAAATGCAGGCGAATATTATCGACACCCTTATTCGCAACTCGGCCCCCGTGAAAGTTCCACCTTTTGTAAACTGGGTACTGCTGGCGCTTGTATCTGTCTTGGCGATTCAAATTGTTTTATCCATGAGCCCAGCCAAGGGTCTTATTATCTTGGTAAGTACGTTATTCGGCTTTGCCTCTGTCGCCTTTTTACTTTTCTGGTGCTTTAATCTGTGGCTCCCAATGGCGCATCCGCTTTTGGCGGGATTCCTTTGCTATTACTTCTTTATCCCCTACCGCCTGATCATCGAAAATCGCCGCAGCTGGGAATACTATCAAAAAAATAAACTGCTCAGTCAGGTCGAAGAGCTTAAGACGAATTTTATCTCGATGATGTCTCATGACCTTAAGACTCCCATTGCACGCATCCAAGGGATGACGAATGTGATCCTGACGGACAATGTGGCTTTAAGCAGTCAGCAACGTGAGGCCGTTGATACGATCAAACACTCCTCTGACGACCTGTTAAAGTTCATCAATGCGATCTTGAACTATGGCCGCATCGAATCCGAAGGCGTGCAGTTGCATCTACAAACGAAGGACATCAACAATGTCCTGCAAGAAGTGATTAAGAAACACGAGTTCCTTGCCAAAGTGAAACGCATCCAGATCGTTTCCGAATTGGACCCTTTGTTCCCCATTCCAATGGATGCGGATCTGATGCGCCAGGTGCTTTCGAATCTGGTTGAAAACGCCATTAAGTACAGTCCCGAAGACACGAAAATTATGATCTCCTCAGAGGAAAGAGACGACCATGTCGTCATCCAAGTAGCCGACCAGGGCCCAGGCATTCCTCAGGATGAACTCCATAATATTTTCATGAAGTTCTTTAGAAGTAAGAACGTCAAAAGCTCTCAGATCAAAGGTTCTGGCTTAGGGCTTTACTTAGCTAAATATTTTACAGAATTACACAAGGGTCACATCTTTGTGGAATCAAACGATGGAAAAGGTTCCACATTTACGGTAGAACTACCGATGGAACAAGGGGGTAGTCATGCTTAAGGTATTGGTTGTTGATGACGATCAGGGCTTAAGACTTTCTGTTAAAACTGCACTTGCAGTCACTCAGCGTTTTGAAATCGACGAGGCCTTTGATGGCGTCAATGCGATGGAAAAAATCAAAGCTGCAGATGCTAAGTATGACGTGGTCATTCTTGATGTCGACATGCCTCGCATGAACGGCCTTGAAGCCCTTCGCCAAATCAAAGAATTCGATCCAGGCATTATCGTTATCGTCATGACAGCCCACGCGACATTAAATGATGCCGTTCAAGCGGTTAAAGACGGTGCTTTCAATTACCTTTCCAAGCCCGTGTCTAGCGATGATCTTTTGGCTTTGATTGATAAGTCGGTTACTGCTCACAACCTAATTTCTAATATCGCAGCCTCTGCGCCTGTGATGGTTGAACAAGGCCGTAAAATCATCGGCAGCACCTCGCAAATGCAAAAGGTGTTTAACATCATCCACCGTCTTGCCAAAGTAGACACTCCGGTTTTGATTCGGGGATCTTCCGGTACAGGTAAAGAATTAGTTGCTAAAGCAATCCACTTTAACTCTGCTCGCAAAGATGAAAAATTCGTTGCGATCAACTGCTCGGCAATCCCTGAAAACCTTTTTGAATCAGAACTTTTTGGTCACGAAAAAGGCTCTTTCACAGGTGCTGACCAGCGCAAAATTGGTAAATTCCAATTTGCCGAAGGTGGAACTTTATTCTTGGACGAAGTGGGCGACATGCCACAACTGATGCAAGTTAAAATCTTGCGCGTTCTTCAAGAGAAGCTCTTCACCCCAGTAGGTTCAAATCGCGAATTCCCAACGAACGTTCGTATCATCGCGGCCACAAACCGTCCCCTTGAAGATATGATCAAGGCTGGAAGCTTCCGTGAAGACCTCTTCTATCGTTTGAACGTTGTTCCTATATTCTTGCCCGCTTTGGCGGAACGCAAAGACGACATGGAACACATGGTGAATATCTTTATTAAGAAATTCAACCAAGCCCATAGCAAACGTATCAACGGCATCACTCCAGACGCTATGAATGTATTGAAAAAACATTCTTGGCCAGGAAATATCCGTGAACTTGAAAACGTCATCGAGCATGCGTTCGTCTTGGAAACTTCCAATTTGATTACACTTGCTTCTTTACCAGAAGCCTTGCTTATCGCAACCGGCACCAGCTTAGTTGAAGTCACTCCTGCTGAACAGGCGGCACAAGTCGCTTCTGCAGGCATCGTGAAAGCAGCGGCAGCTCATGTTGGTCTTGACGATGACGAAATCGGCAGCAGTGATATTGATAGCGAAGATCTTAGTGGCGAAGAAATCGTTCCTTATTTAGGTGAAAGCCTGGATTTCAATGCGCAAAAGGAAGCTTTCGAAAAAGAATTCATTATCAAAGCGCTTAAGACATTCCGTGGACGTATTAACCAAACGGCCTTACATGCAAACATCCCTAAAAAGACTTTGCTGCGTAAGATTGAAAAATACGGAATCATTGCTAAAGACTACAGTATCTAAAAACAAAAAGAGGGCTTAAAAGCCCTCTTTTTTTTATCTATCGCACAACCGACGTATTTAGATTCAAACTCTTATAGCCATTCAAAGTCAGGTGAAGCTCGTAATTCCCATAGGTGCTTCCTCCCAGCGGAGTCGTCGTCACCTGGTGGAAGACATCAATGCTACGGCCCCCTCTGTTGTAATCCGCTCCTTTGAAAACAGAACTCAATCGATCGGCGACGTACCAATCGACATCATTCACGTCCAAGGAGTAAACTAAAAGACCGTCTTTCAAAGAAACCATTTGAGTATAGTCTTTCACCACCGTGAACTCGTTGGTGTATTCAAATCCACCTACTGAATATTTCGCGGTCACGGTGTCACCGATATCCAATCCATATTCGTACTGA
>JBJTMR010000286.1:0-28640 GCA_046070625.1 Bdellovibrio sp.
ACGTCAGGTGGATTTCATCTTTGGAAGGCTGATTAGTAACCTGAGTTTCCACGACGGCGTCAATGTCTTGAAGAAGCTGTTTTTCAGACTCTGTCAGGGGCTTATTTTCGATTTGTTTAATCAGGAGCTCGAGGCGATCCACATCCGCGACGGGCGTTTTCGTGGTGATACTTATGCTGATGCTGCCGAGGGACGATTGGGAAATCATCACTCCAGCTAAAGCCAATAAAAGACCTTTTTTAAATCCAGGATTTTTGTAGGGAGCGCTCGCTTTTGTCATAGGTTCTAAAACGGTGCAAAGGCGACGCCACCTTGGATTTAAAAGAATGTGTTTAGAAGGATTGAGCCTGTCTAAGATTTAGACGGGTACCATTTTTGAGCAATTTTTTTGTGGACTCTCCGTCATGGGGGGCAGGTTACGTGCCATAACCATTTCCGCGTGTAGTTGTGGGCTTAAATCCGTGGCCTGCCTAACTATGCAAAAGGGTGCCTGGGACTTTTTTTGCCTTTGCAGCGTTAGTTGTCCGCAGCGGGTGTGGAAGGAGATTTCTTTGATGGTGAATTGCTTATTTGACGTTTACTCTTGGTTCGACGCTCAATTTCTTTTTGCGCAAGATATGTCATTGCATCGGCCCATTTTTTATCCGGCACTGCGTGGGCAATTAAATCCTGTGCTTGTTTTAAAATGACCATTTGTTCTTTGCTAAACGTCATTGTCAAAGTGACAGATTCGTCGCGATGATTTTTCTCTTTGTCCTCGATAAAGATCGGGAGGGATAGAGCCTGGCTTAGAATAAGCTCTGTCTGTTGTTGAGTCGTGTGTTCGATGCGGCTCAAAAGTTCTTTTTTCTCCGCAACATCAAGTCGGCGATCTTCAATCTTTTGCACAGCTCGAACCGCTTGTTGCACTTTAGAAAGCTGAGAGAGGTTTAAGGCTCCACTTTCGATTTTCGCAGCCACCTCGGGAACTTCCCGCAGCAAGCGAGCAGATTCAATGCGACGAAGTGCTGCGGATGAACTGTAGCCAAATCCCTGTACCAACATTTCATAAAGACTCGGATAGGCCTTGTCTAAATATAATTTCCGAGAATCTATTTCCGCAATGCACTCCAAAACCAAATGTGTGATTTTACGTTCCGTTTGCACAAGTTCTCCAAAACGAACTAACAAGTCTGAGTTAGAAAGAAAGTTAATTTTAAAAGTTGAATTTTGCATAGGCACCTCGAATGAAAAGCACCATACCACGGATTTTCGGAGTGTATTTTTGCGGATTTCTAAAAACCAAAGCGCATTTAAGAAGTAAAAAAAATCCCACATAGAACGCTCAAATTCAGCCTGTATTGTGTGAATCAAAACAAAACGACACCGGCCTTGCGAAAACATTTATCTCCGCACACTACGAAAATGGTAACCCCGAAAACACCCCACAAATGAAATTTAATTACAAATCGAGCACATCGCGACACAGCTAATATTGTTCACACCCACCACGGAATTCGCGGAGGCACGAGGGCTTTGCAAAAGGATCCGAAGAGACCCCTGGTCGAATTACCCCAGGGACGCGACTTCCTTAAAAAACAAAAAGCCGGTCATCGTGACCGGCTTTTCCCCAGGGTATGGGAGCGCGAAGCTCCCAGGACAGAATGTCTTTCTAGGAATTACTAATTCATCGATTGTCGGCGAAGATGATTACTCACCTCTTCGACTTCTTCAAGACTCACGCTGTAAGGTTTCCCACACACCTGGCAAGTCACATGAACTTCTTCTTTTTTATTGATCATGTCTTGCAACTCGTCTTGTCCCATAACTTCCAAGGCACGAATCACGCGGTCTTTTGTGCATGGGCAGAAATATTCGATCGGATAATCATGATCAATCTCTTCAATCGCAATGCCTTCCATGAAGGGAGTCACAAGGTCTGCTGGCTTTGCACCATCGATCAACATTTTAGAAATATTAGGTTTGTTCTTCTCGTAGTTCTGCATGATTTTTTCAATCGTGCTGTCCTCTACTCCGGGCATCACTTCGATCAAAACACCACCCGCAACTTGCACTTTCCCATTAGCATCAAGGTAAACACCCAATGATACCATCGAACGGATCTGATGAGACTGATGAAGGTAGTGAGCAATATCATCACCGATTTCGCCACTCACCATTTCAACAGTTCCTTGGAACGGTTGTTTTTGGAAAGGTTGATGACGAGCCACTGTCAAAAGACCGATACCCATGGCCTCTTTCAAACTCAAACCGTTATCATAGTTTGCCGGTTGATATTGAGGATTTGGAGTGTAACCACGAACATGTCCACCAAAAGAAGCTTCAGCGTAAACACTTTTCAAGGGCCCATTGCCACGGAAAAGTAATCCCACTTGCTGTCCATCTTTAAGATGAGCTGCCAATAAAAGGGAACCCACCATACTGCGGCCAACAGCAACTGTTGCCAAAGGATATGTGTCTTGAAGATTCTGCATGTGTCGAACAACTTCCGTAGCGTCCACAGACGCAATACGCACTGTGAGATCCTTTGAGACGAAGCGGTGAACGTGTTCTTTAACCATGACAAACTCCCTAATTTTATGGAAGATAAAGAGCGAAACTAGCAAAGCGTCCGTTGAAACTCAAGCGATTAACAAGAGCAGCACCTATGAAGATTTATCTCTTTCGCCACGCCCAAAAAGCCATGGATTTCTCTGGAGATCCCGATCTGACGACGGAAGGGCACAACCAGGCCTCTAAGCTGCTTGATAAGGTGTTGAAAAATGAACTTCCAACTCCGACTCACCTCTGGGTTTCCCCAAAAAAGCGAACGCATAGCACATTACGCCCTCTCAGCGAGCATTTGCAGCTAAAATTAGAAAACCACGATGCTTTATTGGAACAACAAGGGGATGAAACTCTCTCGGATTTCAGAAAGCGCATTTCGAGTTTTTTAGAAGGCGCCGGCGCATTAAAGCAGAGCACTATATTTGCCTGCTCACATTACGACTGGATGATTGAAGCTATGACTATTGTTCCTTGCGATAAGGACCTTAGCGATCCCGATTTTTCACACTGGTCCCCCTGCCAATATATTGGCTTTGACGTTACCAACGACGGAATTTTCGAATACATCGAATTCAAAAGGATTTCTTTATGATCCAAAATATCTGGGCTATCGGTCGCAACTACGCTGAACACGCAAAAGAACTGGGAAACGAAGTTCCCTCTGAACCACTGGTTTTTTTGAAGGCTGGCAGTTGTGCCACCATGAACTCCGACGAAATCAACCTTCCGTCATGGGCCCAGGATGTTCACCATGAAATCGAAATTGCTTTGAAATTTGACGACAATCTGCAAATTGATTCCGCTTGCTTGGCGTTGGATCTTACCGAGCGCACAAAACAAAACCAACTCAAAGCCAAAGGGCAACCGTGGACTCTGGCAAAAAGCTTCACCGACGCCTGCCCGTTATCTGCATTTTTTGCGATTGAGGACCTGGATGAATTGCGCCATGTCGACATCCAGCTCAAAGTGAACGGCCAAATCCGCCAAAATGGAAACACCGAACAAATGATTTTCCCCTATGAAAAGCTCATAGACTTTGTGCGTCAGCACTTTCCGGTAAGACCTGGGGATCTTTTGCTGACGGGAACGCCTTCCGGAGTCGGCCCAATTCAACGCGGCGATGTTTTAGAAGCCGAACTTGTGGGGAAAATCACTCACAAATGGGTCGTCAAATAAGCCCGAAAAAGCCTCTGTAATTTACTTGAATTTCTGCCCTCATAGAGTGAATATTCCATCGCATCAAGCAATGGATGGGCCTCCCGTGGCTCATAGAAAGCACACTATGAACGATATTCAGTCGCAAATCGTCGCGCGTGGCGAAGAGATTATGAAACGTATGGAAAGCCAATCGAAGGCGTCCATTTTCTCAAAAGATTTCTGGTATGGCTCCATCATGGAATGGAGCATGAAAAATGAAAAATTCAAAACCAACATGTTCCGCTTCGTGGACGTTCTTCCTTCAATCAACTCTGGGGATGAGGTTGCTCGTCACTTGAAAGAATACTTCGCAGAAGATGGCGGAAAACTTCCACCTGTATTCAACGTCGGCCTTGGATTGGGCTCTTTAGCTCCAGGCTTGATGGCAGGAGCCATTAAGAAAAATGTTGTCGGTATGGCGCAAATGTTCATCACCGGTGAAAATCCAGATGACGCCCTTCCCGTCTTGAAAAAAGCACGCAAAAACAAAATGACTTTCACCGTCGACATTTTGGGTGAAGCGATCCTGTCGGAAAAAGAAGCGCAAGAGTACTCGAATAAATGCATCGAGCTTGTTAACTGGCTGGCGAAAGACGCTGAAAAGTGGGACGAAGTTCCGCAAATCGATCGCGACCACGAAGGTGCTTTGCCCAAAGTAAACGTGTCTGTGAAAATGACGGCACTTTATTCTCAGATCAAAGATCTGGCTTGGGATGAATCCAAAAAAATCTTGAAAGATCGTATGCGCCCGATCTTCCGTCTAGGAATGCAAAGAAACGTGTTCATTAATTTGGATATGGAACAATACTCTGTCAAACATCTGACATTGGAAGCGTTCACTGAATTGATCAACGAAGACGAATTCAAGAATTACAAATTCTTCGGCGTTGTGATCCAAGCTTACTTGCGTGACTCTTTCGAAGACGTCAAAATGCTGACTGACTTCGCAAAAAAACGTGGCACTCCATTCTGGGTACGTCTGGTTAAAGGCGCTTACTGGGATTACGAAACGATTGAAGCCGAACAACGTGGCTGGCCAGTTCCGGTTTACACAAACAAAGCGGAATCCGATGCGAACTACGAAGTGTGCGCAAAGTACTTCCTTGAAAATATCAAACACATCCGCCCTGCGTTTGCTTCCCACAACGTAAGAACGATTGCGGCGTGTATGCTGTTCGCTGAAAAACTGAACATCCCGAAAGAAGCTTTGGAATTCCAAATGCTTTACGGAATGGCTGAACCCATCAAAAAAACGATCGTGGATATGGGCTACCGTATGCGCGAGTACGCTCCTGTCGGTGAATTAATTCCAGGAATGGCGTACCTAGTTCGTCGTTTGCTTGAGAACTCTTCAAATGAATCTTGGTTGCGTGGAAAATTCGCGGACAATAAAACCACTGCGGAACTTTTGAAAGATCCAGCTTCTGGTTTGACTCCGACCTCACCAATTATTCCTAAAAAGACGAACAAGTTTTACAACGAGCCACTTTTGGATTTCGCGGTAAAAGCAGATCGCGAAAAAATGCAAAAAGCCTTAGCAGATATGAAAGCTTCTTTGCCTGTAAATGTTCCTCTGATGATTGCGAATAAAGAAATAACTTCCGCAAAAATTTTTGATCGCGTGAATCCTTCCGAAAAATCACAAGTTGTGGGCAAAGTCCACATGGCGACGATCGAACAAGCTGAACAAGCGATGCAAACCGCACAAGCTGCTTACAAAAATTGGAAGACCGTTCCCGCAGAGCAACGTGCAGCCTTGGTTGATAAACTTGCAGACATCATGCAACGCGATCGTTTCAAGTTGATTGCAACACAAGTGTTGGAAGTTGGTAAACCTTGGGCTGAAGCTGATGGCGACATCGGCGAAGCTATCGACTTCTGTCGTTACTATGCTCGCGACATGAGAAGCATCCAAAAACCCCTTCGCGTCGGTGGACTTCCAGGTGAGCTGTCTCACTACATCTACAAATCTCGGGGCGTCACGGCCGTTATCGCTCCTTGGAACTTCCCGTTGGCGATCCTTGCCGGCATGGTGACAGCAGCCGCTGTTACTGGAAACACCGTCGTGATGAAACCTGCCGAGCAATCTTCTGTGGTTGCTTGGGGCTTGATGAAGATGATCCAAGAAGCTGGCTTCCCGGCTGGTGTGGTGAACTTCTTGCCTGGCTTCGGAGAAGAAGTTGGTGAATATATCGTGAATCACAAATTCACGACAACAATCGCTTTCACAGGTTCTAAAGCTGTGGGCTTGCACATCTTAAATCGCGCTTCCGTTGTTCAACCAGGACAACAACACGTTAAAAGATGCATTATCGAAATGGGCGGTAAAAATGCTGTCATCATCGATAACGATGCGGATCTTGATGAAGCAGTGGACGGAGTTCTTTACTCGGCATTTGGTTTTTCTGGCCAAAAATGTTCGGCCGCCAGCCGTGTGATCGTCTTGGACGAAGTTTACGATCGTTTCACAGACCGTTTGGTTGAAGCGGCTCGCTCTATCGAAGTCATGTCTGCGGAAAATCCAAAAGCTTACATGGGCCCAGTTGTGGACCAAGAAGCTTATGAACGTATCTTGAATACAATTTCAGAGGCAGAAAAAACGAACAAGTTGTTGTTCAAAGGAACTGTGCCAAACACGGGCTTCTTTGCTCCTCCAACAATCTTCGGAGATGTTCCAGGTGACGCAAAACTAGCACAACAAGAAGTCTTTGGACCCGTTGTCGCTGTGATCCGTGCTAAGAACTTGGATCAAGCTATCGAAATTGCCAATAGCACAGAGTACGCTTTGACTGGCGGTATGTTCTCTCGTTCACCGGCCAACATCGCTCGTGTGAAAGAAGAGTTCGAAGTCGGTAACTTGTACATCAACCGTGGCATCACAGGTGCAATGGTTGATCGTCATCCATTTGGTGGTTTCAAAATGTCTGGTATCGGTTCTAAAACTGGGGGGCCGGACTATTTGAAACAATACATGGAGCCTGCGGCGGTAACCGAAAACACTCTTCGTCGCGGCTTCGCTCCGGCAGAAGAATAGTTGTTACTTTAAAATACAAGACTTAAGGCCGATTGAAAGATCGGCCTTTTTTTATTTGCTAGACCTATGACTGATTCCTGCGCAGCTCAGTCAATTTTTATTCATATTTTTCCGATCAGATCACTATATGGTTCAACTCTGGGTTGTTATAGGTTTAGCACTTTCCGCATGCGCAGTTTCCATTTTGGGAGCGGCGTTTTCTATTGCAGGTTTGGGAAAATTATTTTCCGGAGCCGTGCTTGCCGTGTGGCTGATGGCCGGGGCCCTTGAACTTGCCAAGTTCGTCACTGCCGCCTACCTTCATCAAACTTGGAAACAACTTAACCTTGTGATGAAAACCTACATGGTTGTGTGCGTGGTGGTTCTTAGTGGAATCACCAGCATGGGTATCTTTGGATTTCTATCTGATGCCTACCTGACTTCTTCTTCCACACTGGAATCAGAAACCATCAAACTTGATAAACTCAAAAATGAACAACTCGGTGCCAACGCGGAAGTTGATCGCATTAATCACGGTATCGACGAGATCCCCGCTGGGCGCATTACCAAAAAACTACAAGCTCGCGCCGAAGCCGAGCCCCTTATTCAGTCATTGAAAATTAAAATCAGTCAGCTTGAAAGCGAAATTGCTCAAGCCAAAATTAAAATCATCGAAGTAAAGCAGAAGGTCGGACCCCTGATCTATATTTCCAAAGCCTTCAACATGGATATCGACTCGGTCGTTAAATATCTCATCCTGGTCTTTGTTTCTGTGTTCGACCCTCTGGCCATCTGTTTGGTTATTGCCCTTAGTGATGCTGTCATCAGAAGACAAAAAGGTGGAACGACGAATGCAACGCCTTCCTCCGCGACTTTGAAAATGCGTTTTGCTGAAAAGAGCGAGTCAGGATCTCACAAAGAGGTGGGCTAATGAATCGCTATCTGCGCTTAGTCGGCGCCGTTCTTATGCTAACTCCCTTTATAAATTTTCTGGTGAGCGTCGCCATGCTCCCCCCGACTCCAAACAAATGGACGTGGGCGTATGTCAGCGCATTGTTTTTTGCCGCAAGCCCGTTGCAATGGGCACTGCGCGCTTCCAAAGTCGTCATCGGTTATTTGATGTTACGAGCTAAAAGCTCGGCTTGGCTTCCCGTTTTAGTCATCCTGGTTGTAACTATCGCGTATAACTTTCTGACCTTTTCGCGAGACTTCAAAACCAATAGTTTTCAAGCGGTGTCATCCATCATCATCAACTTCATAGTTTTTGGTTTGGTCTTAAACGCAGAAATTAAATCTCAAAAAGACCTCAATGAAAAACTAACTGCGGCCCGGGCAGCACGAAGTGCGGGAGTCAGCAAGCCTCAACCCCAGATTGAGATTGACACAGTCATTTCTGAACCCGTCAGTGCCGTTGAAGACAACGTTATTCCCCTAGTCACCAAGGAGCCTGAAGAAATGGCTCTGCCCCCGTCCGAAATTCAGGTGGAGTTCCAGATCGCTAAGGGTTCGCAAATTGACTTCGAAGGTTTTGGTCAGTTTGCTGAGGTCGTTCACTGCCAGGATGACGAATTATGGATTCGCGGAACTCATACGACTCCGCTTGGAATCACATCCCGTCCCGTTATTCTGGAAAGCACTGAAAACGGTACCAGCGTACGCCTCCATTATCTGCGCAATAATGGTCCCGATATTATGATCTTCAAAGTTTCCTAAGTGACCAATATATGGTCACCGCCCTGCAAAGACTTCAAGACCCTTTCCATACTCCCCCAATATATTTGATTTAATCTGGCGCAAGATTTGAAATAAGCCTATCGGGTTTATGGGACTTCTGACGTTAAGGAAAAATTATGAAACATTTTTTTGCGCTAATGCTAGTCATGACATCAGCCTTAAGCGCCCAAGCTTCGGTTAGTAAAAAGGAATTCATCACGGATTTTGTCAACCAAACCCATCATCATCTGATGACGACAAACCGACAACGTTCTCAAGCCCATAAACAAATTTACTGTTCTTCTTTAAGCGATCAGCAAATCCAAATGGTTGAAGACCTGCTGAACGAAAACCCCGAAATAACGGTAGAGAACTTTTCAGCCAAATTGGCAAAAAGCCTCAAATGCTATGAATCCTCAACAGGAGACCAAAAAGCCTACGTGATGGACACCTTGCTTATACGCGAAGTTATTGAGGGTCTTAATAACGATGACTCTGTGGATGGGAGTCGTAAACTTCTGGACAGCTATTCAAACTAAAATTTCAAACTCAACGCCGAAAAAGAAAAAGGCCAGCATCCTGCTGGCCTTTTTTAATTTAAAAAAAATTAGAGGTGAGAACGTCATGCTCCGCGAGTACCTTCCCTGGTATCACCCCTCCCGTAGGAATAATTAGACATTGTTGTTGAACACAAAGCAAGCGCCTTGTTTCACTTTTTTTCATTTTTCTTCAAACCATAAATCAAACGTCTTTATAATCACATCCATTCGGTCACAAGTCTCTCCACCACAGCTCAAGCTTCTATAACTTGTTAGCAAGGCGACACTTCAACCAATACTTCAAGCAATGTTCGCAGTTAAAGCCATTTATCAATATTTCCAATTAGTTACTTGTCACGCTTGAAGTTCTTTAATATACCATCGTTCATGAAAAGCAGACGTTCGCGCGCAAAACAAAGCCCCACAAGGCATTCTCGAAACAATCTCGGGAACGATCCTCGCCTGCGCGCAATAAATGCCTTTGGTGGAACACTGTTTCGCAAGGCTCGCTATCGTTGTAGTCGACCACTTAGCACCACAAAACCGATCCATTTGGTTTTACGGTCCAGCCAAGCAAAAGGAAGCAAAAGCTTCCAAGCCAACAAAAACTGGAAGAACATTGAAAAATTATGTTTTGAATTTGCGGCCCGATATAAGGTTCAAATCGAGCGTTATGTGAACGGAGGATCTCACCTCCACTTGATCATTCGCCTTAAAGACAGGCTGTCCTATGCCCCATTTATCCGCTCTCTCACCGGCGCCATCGCCCTAAAAATTACGGGGGCCAACCGCCACCAAGCCAACGACACCAAGTTCTGGGACTTCCGCCCCTTCACCACGATCCTGGAAGGCCACGACAAGCTCTACAACCTCGCGAAGGATTATGTAACACTAAAGCTATTCAGGGACCTACACCTCATCCCAAAGCTAACTCCAGCATCCCTAAAAAACTGGCGCACCAACACCAGTTAAAACCAAAACACCCCGCCCGAGTTCCGCAGCAAAGACAAAAAAAAACGAAGCCAAAAAGCTTCGTCGAAATTTAGCAAAATTTAAGGCAGTTCAAAAAGGTTCGAATTCAAGGGGAGGGTCTTCCCGCAGTGCTGGCGTGCTATAAGCACGTCGAAGCGAGGACAAGGCCCGACAACGAAGTCAGACGGGCCTTTTTCAACAGCCGACTAGAAGTCAGAAATTGAATCAGCCAATTCTGGATAGTCTACGAAAGGATTACGATTCCCCTGAGCCGCAAAAATCTCGTTATTACGACGAGCTTCTTCTTCGTCAACTGGGTTCTCGTGATTCCACTTTTTCAAGATAGCTTCTTCTTCAGAGGAAATTTGCAAATCATAGCGAAGAGAGAAGTAGAACAAAGCACGAGCTACACGGCCTTTGTGGTTTTGAGGTGGTTCAAAGATTTCCTCTGTGCCAGCAGAACCAATACCAAAGCGTGATGCTTTACATTTCAAAGTTTGAGTCTCGGTTGTCACTTCACCGAACCAGTTATTACCACGGATCGCATTCAACTGAGAGTCTGTCGGGAATAAATGATGAAGATCTGATTTCTGAGTTTCTTTATCAAAGCTACGGCTGAAACGGCTTTGTGGCCATGTGTGCTCGACATTAATAACTGTGTTATCAGGAATTTTATTCGGAGTCGGCTCTTCCTTACGGAAGTCATCACCCGTCTTAAGTTTATCGCAGTACACATCTTTAACCGCGTAAGACTTCGTGGCATCATCAAAAGTAAGATAGAACTTACCCATCAACCATACTCGGGCAGCGCCATAGCCAATTTTCTGATGAGAATAACAACCCTTTTGAGCGTTACAAGATGTTACCAGTTGATCCAATCCACCTTCTTGTGGGACATGGAAACTGCGCAGAACAGCTTTAACATTTGTAACTAGGTCTTTATCAGAAACACCTGTTGCCAGGTCGTGATAGAATTGTTCCCCATAGTAAGGAATCGTCTGGGATACCTGCGCTGCATTTGCAGCAACTACGAAAAACAATGATGTAAATACAATCACTGACTTAATGAGCTTTGTTAGCTTCATTCGGGTCCACCATTTCATAAGGGGGTGATTATTCAGCCTCTAACGCCGATCACTTTTGCAGGATGGACAGCTTTCTGTCAATGGGGCTATAGAAAATTCATGTCAAGGTTCTGTCAGTACAACAGGACGGGATGCAATCCCTCGGCGATATGCCAAACCGCCTAAAAGCCCAAATACAGTGCCGCCCAAGTGAGCCGCGTAGGCAACCCCACTCCCCAACCCTTCGGGCGTTGCCCAAAGACTGGCCACGTCCACCAATAAAAATAAGGGGAAAAATAAAAGTGTCGGCAAAAAGATAAACCCAAAGTAACCGCCAATAGGGGATATAAAATAAAAATAACGAATTCTCGGCTTTATCTGAGCCACACAATAAAACGCCAATAAAGCGCTAATGGAAGCACTGGCCCCGACCATTGGAACCGTCCCGTGCGCTTGGGAAAATAGAAAACCCAATCCGCCAGCGACACCGCCTAAAATATAGACGATCAACAGCACACCACTGCCTGCCAAGACTTCAACGGCAGCTCCAATGACAACAAGAAAGAGGATGTTAGAAAACAAATGCAATACCGTGGAATGTGAAAACTGATAAGTAATCCAAGACAAGGGCCCTTTCTCTAAAGAGCTCAAACCAAATCTAAATAATAACTGTTGCTTATATTCCTTACGGAACGATTCCACTTCCGTCCGCCAAGAAGCAATCTGCACTTGATCCCCACGGAATGGCAACTTCTCGGCCTTTTCTAAAAAGGTCGCATCTCGAAGTGCATACGCTCCCAGTAATATCATTTGATCGTTGTTGGAGCTCTGTAAGCGATGAACCCAATCTGGTTTATCCGCAAGTCCCGCCGGGGACAGCTTCTGAAGATACTGATAATACAGACGCCCCGTCGTCGTCATACCTTCTGTATCCAGAATCTTTGCTGAATCCATTTTTGAAGTGGCGCCACTGAAAATCAGAAGAAATATAAAAACATTTAGCACCACCAACGTCATCGTCAGTGGATACTTCGCCAAATCCCTCAATCTAAAATTTTCGGGACATGGGATAATCATTGGACCTCGTATTTTTCTTTGAAGTCTTCAATCCACGGCTTGGTATCAACACTTGCAGGCACGCGAGAACCTTTTGTCGAACTTTTCATTTGCTGCAAAGCCCAGATTGAACGCACATATTTTTTGTCCATAGCATGACGGAGAGACTCCACTTGCTGAAGATTCTGAATAGCTTCCAGACTGCCCGTGATATCGTGCCGAGCATAGCGATCCTCGACCGCCAACACTTGAGTTATCAGAAGTTTTTGCGAAGCCTGTTTCAGGCGTTGCTCATCTTGATTTTCCAGGTATTCAGCTAAGGCGCAAGGCGAAGACGTTGGTTGCTCGCAGGCTTTTTTCAGATACTCTGCCCGCTCATCGCCTTCGACCAAAAGATATTTCGCCAAATAAGCCATAGCCTGAGAGTTCACAGGGTCGTTCCACAAAGACGCCTCGGCTTCCTTGTGTAAACATTCTGCGGTAATTTCATTAAGAACAAATAAAGATAAGGCAGCATCCAAGCGATCTGGTCCCTGCAAATCAAAACCTTTTAGTTCCTTACAACTGGCCACCGCTTCGGGGGTCACCTCACGATACTCTCCGATGGAAAGAGCATGGTAGGTTTTCAAAAAACCGACAAAGGCAAAGAGCGCGAAAAATAAATAGCTCAAGTGAAGCCAAGAAGAAATGAATCGTTGCTCCAAAGGAACAGGTCCCTGGTCAGGAACTTTTTTAAGAGTGATGACCAAGGTGTCAGAGGCTCGCTCATGAAAAGTGCGACGTAACGGATGACTTAAAACCTCAAGAAATGGCAACGCCAACATAAAAAAACTGGCGCAAAATCCCAAAGCTCTTATCACACACTGAGAGAAAGTTAAGCGTTCCCGGAGGTTCGGATAACTCACCACTCGCATCTGCAAAAAAAACTGCCCCGGAGTCGCTTGCCAATAATATAAAAAAATCGCCTGCAATAAGACCACGATTGCCATACCCGTAACAAAAATCAATCCTGCCGCAACAAGGCCCTCTTGCGAGTGTGCGTTCACCATAAAAAAAGTCTTAGCCTGACGAATCAGTCCGGACAAAAGCAAACTTACGATCGGAGAAAAAATAAGAAAATCCAGAACCAACGCTAAAAAACGATCTGCCACAAAGGCCACGGGTGTCTGTGTTTTAGGTTCTTTCAATGGATTGATATCGGGAGCCGATAAATCTGGAAATAGCATACAGATCGTATCGGCTTGAAACAAAAAGGGCTAAAGTGATTATTGTGTAAATCTTAAAGCTTGAACGCGACCTTCAGAGTCGACCGCAAAATGGGCCTGCCCGACAATAGTCTTAGAAGAATCGATAAGATTAAAAACCTGTTCAGATTCTGTGGACGCCGCCGAACTCACTTCAACATAACCTCGGCCAAAGGCATCGGCATACTTCTTAAGGAAATCGGCTTTATTCCCAATCTTGATTGGGTTTTCACCAGCTTGAGCATCGATGAATTCCAAAGTCTCAATGCGACCTTGGGTAAGTTTCATTCCGTACTTTCCTTCAAGGTAACCAAAGATAAGATCATCACGCAAAGTCGGTTTTTCCGCAAGACTGGCCATCAGCGATGACTTCTCTGAAGAAAGTTTTTTCGCGATTTCATGTTCCCATTTTACATCACGAGCGAACACAGCAGGTTCAAAGCTAGCAATTTGACGATTGCCTCGAGCGCCAAGACCAGATTCAGAACTATCCACCAGCCATTGATTCACAAAAACAGTCATCAACAACACTGACGCAATGGAAAGAACCAATACGGCTTTTTGTTCTTGAGCTTTGTCTTGCAATCTCTTTCTCAAGGATTGGGCTTTTGGAAATTCGATCACCTTAGCGTTCTCCATCTGAATTCTCCTCGCTCGTTACTCATCGGTAGACTCTAGAATTAGTTGCGAAGAGTATGCCGCCTTAAATGCCCTTTTATTCATTATTACCGCAAAAAGGATATGCAGACGTACAAAACTTGTTTGACGTTCCATTTTGATCGTCTCATGACGAAACGAAAAAAACAGGTCCAGTTCGTCAAAGTTCTAAAGATCCCTTAACCCAAGAATCAATCCCCATCTGCATTTCCGACAGACTGTAGTACAAGACTTTATCAAGTTCTACCCCTTGCCCTTCGATGCAATGGCCCTTGGCGCTGGTATAAAGAGCTTCGGGAATGGAAATCTGCACTCCCTGCCCTAGTTCATCCATCGGATACCAAACCCCGACCAACAACTGCCCCCGGCTGGGGCTGCCGCGAACTGGGCTCTTGCGAAACTCTTTAAGGGCTTGCGCCACCATTTCAGCCACTGAAGAGCTTTTTCCGTCTACTAGCACCCTCACCGATCCACGATAGCAAGATTCCTTTGTGAACGTCTTAAGCAAGGTTTCACGATTGTTCTCAAGAACGGCAAGCTGTTTTTCGTCACGCAAGTCATCAGGCAACTCGCCACGAGCGCCCTTTTTTAATTTTGGCTTTTCAAGTTTTCCCACAACCGTTGGTTCGCAAATAAAAAGTGAAAGAAATCTTAAGCCTGAAACGAAATTGCCGCCAGCATTGCCACGCAAGTCGACAATCACAGAAGAGGCCCCTTGCAAGGATTTCTGCACTTCTTTCAGTTTTTCATCTTTAAAGAAGTCGGCTCTAAATGACGGCACCTCTATCAAACGGGAATTGCTTCCCACTTTAGATACCTGAATACTTTCGTCTCTCTGTAAATTCGCAGCTTGTATTTTAACGGTAAACTCTTCGGTGCCGCGATGAATTTGGTAATCTCCGGATTCACTGGCGACCGCCCAAGAGCTGGGTTGTTCACCATTTATCGAAACAATGATGTCACCTTTTTTGATTCCCAGATCTGCCGCTGGTGAATGAGGTTGAACTTTGAAGATGACCAACTCGCTGTCGATGAATTCTCCGCTAAGGCCTGTTTCCTTGTTTTCGCCCTGCCAAATATTTTTCACTTGGGAAGAATCAAAAATTTCCAGATGCGAAACCTTCAGCAACGCTAAAACATTATTGATATCTTTTAGAATGAGTTCTCTTTCAGAGTATGGCGTGACCAAGCGACTGCGCCGATGGCAAACTTGCTTCCAATTTTTTACATCCTTGCCACTAAGATAAATCTTTTCAGCAACGAAATCGCAAACCCCTGGATAGGGATTTTTAAAAGATCGTTCAACAGCAAAATGAAAAGCCCCATAGGCACAACCAAATGCTAAAATGAGAGCAGCGGTGATTCGAAGCATCTCAAACCTCTGAATGGAAAAATGGATGTCCTTCGCGGACATCCATTTTTTAATCTTATGTTTCCTCTGTGGTCACCAAAAGAAACATTATTTTCTTTTAAAAAATTAAGCAGCAATAACTGACTTTTTCTTACGAGCTGCAGAAGGGTCAATATGGTATTGCTTCACTTTGCGGTAAAGAGTCGCGCGACCGATACCCAAAGCTTTTGCTGCCTCAGTCAAATTACCTTTGTACTGTGCAATTGCGTTTTCGATGGCATGAGCTTCCATCTCTTCCATTTTTTGAACGCCAGCAGATTGAGATACTGGAGTTGGGAACTGAATCAAGTTACCACCACCCGTTGTCTCTGTCGTCACTGGGCTGTTGCCAGAAATCAAAGCTGGTACACCAGCTACAAGTTGTTGTCTAAAAAATGCGTTATCTAGGCCATCTCTCCACTGAGATGAAGAATATGCCTGAACTGTCACATCGTGGTTTTCCCAATATTTTTTTGCGTTCTCGATAGTTTCTTGATTGTCGCTAACCACGATCATTACTGTGCGTGACATTCTAGTCCTCCCCTTTTGAAACAATTTGAAATCATAATTGACTCACTTTGTACCTATCGGCGTTTCATCGTGAGAATTTAGGGCTAGATGCAATTTTTTTTTGAGACACTTTAAAAGGCTTAAAACACTGGACTTTTGGAGGTTCAAAAATCCCTCTTGATTTCAAAGAAAGCGCCTACCGCGCTCAGATCGAATTAAAAAGGGCCATGATCTGGCCCTTGGGTGTTCCTAATTTAGATCACGAGATTCAATATATGTGGGCGGATCACCGTGAAGTTTCGGCACCGTCTTATCGATAAACGACCGGAACTTAGAAATCAGAGTGAATTCACCATAGTGATGGCAATCGGTAGCCCCGTCATAGGCTTCATGTGTTTCGGCGACAACAACCAATCCATTTGCAGTTTCAATGAATGCGGGTCCACCAGAATCCCCAAAGCAGGCTCCTTGCCCCTGCGTTTGATCGGCAATAAGGTAATCGCCGTCCAACTTAAAAAGAGGAACTCGCACATAATTGAGCGTCAATGTTCTCTTATTGGTAGCTTCATTTACAACCCCGTACCCTGCCAACAGCAGCCCAGTTCCCGGCTGCAAAGCATCCGTATCAGCCAAAATAGAAACCGGATTAAATCCCTCAGGAGCATCCGCCCCAAGGCGAATCAAAGCGATGTCATTAATAGAAGTTATATAGCGATTTCGTTTAATGGGAATCAGTCGGTATTCATCGTGGTAATAGATACCACCCACAGGCACCAAGTTATTCTGATTAACAAGCGTTGGCAGCACTTCACCAAAAAACACATAAAAAACTTCATTCATCATGGGTTCTACACAATGAGCGGCCGTCACTACCAGATTTTTTGAAATCAAAACACCCGTGCAAAATGTTAAAACCGTTTGATTGGGTAAAACTCTCATAAGGGAAACTGTGGCCCCACGAACAGCATCAGAAGCCACTGCTGGCTGCCCACCAATAATAGCACCCTGATCTGTGCCGGACGCGACAGTGCCTGCTTGCCATCGGGAGCAAGCGGTCAAGCTAAGCAATAGGAGTAAAGATGATCTAACAAAAATGCTCATAACTCGTCCGACTTAATACATTAAAAATTGCGGTGCTTCTGCTTCTAACATTTTAGCCGCTTTAATCAAGAAAACTTTAAATGCAGGAACATATGTGAATTCGGCGTAATGATGACAATCACTCACCCCTCCATGAGAACCTCGCGTGACTCCGACCAGAACGGGACCTCTTTCGGTCTCCATGAACGCGGGCCCACCAGAATCTCCTTTACAGGCCCCCATAGCCGCAGTTTGATCAGTCACGATAAATTGATTCGTTCGCTTCGTAACGGTCACTTCCGCATACTGCATGATATCCTTAGAGCGTTGGGTGATTTCCTCTGTGATACCAAAGCCTGCGACCACAGCCTTACGCCCCATGGAAAGTTTCACCTTCGGAGATAAAATGCGCGCAGGAGCAAACCCAGCTGGAACCGGATCAGCCAATTTTAACACCGCCAAGTCATTGATGGTCGTGGCCATCTCTTCGCCCGCTTTCGGAGCTAGAATTTTAAAGTGCTCATTGGTAACAAGAGAGTCCAGGGTTACGACGTTATCGTCTTGAATGGACTTAGGTAGCTGCACGCCAAAAGAAACATATAAAACGGTATCTAGCACGCCACTCACACAGTGAGCAGCCGTCAAAACAAGATCATTAGAAATCAAAACACCTGAACAAACGGATGTTACTCCGCCGTCTTCAGTTTCCGCGATCAAGGACACCGTGGAAGATGCCACGAAAGAACCACTTTCCACATTTTGCCCACCAATGACAAAGCTCTTCTCCTGCACGCTCTCACTCACCTCGCCCAACTGTGAGTTGGAACAAGCTGCAAGCAATAACATCGGCAGCATCAATAGAGTTTTTTTCATATCTAACCTCAAAGCAAAAAGTGCCTTTTTATTCACTCTTCACCTAAGCAGAAATCAGGCCAAAAACGAGCACTCAAGATCGCCTCTATTACTTTTAAGACATTGAAAGGCCACGAACGAGGAAGGATTTTCATCATCGTCTGATGAACTTCTGGACACTGCTCCAGCACTGCGGGCTCACGCCCCGGAAAGATAAAGGGCCATCTTTTTACAGACAGCCCCTTAGTGGTTCGAAAATTTAATTTCGATTTTTTATTTTTCAATTCAACGCCCATTTAGGCGCTGATACGTTCGTTTATCCAAGGTGTGATCGGCGAAGGTGTACTGCAAGTACATCGAGGCGATCGCAACGCAGGAGAAATGGACGTTGCAGTGACTAGCGGCGGCCGGATTTGATTTTCACTTGAAGTTTAGAGATCAAGTGAACCGCCATTTTTTCCTGAACGCGGCACATTTTAAGTTCATCACGACGGTAAGATCTTTGAGATGGAGTCAAAGTTCCAGTCTCAAGCTCCATTTCATAATCCAACTTAGAAGAACGGATGCCTTCTAGTTCTTTAGTTTGCTGTTTGAAAAGTTTAGTTACACCAGACAATGGAGCAACTTCGATCCACTCTTCTTTACCACGGTACCAGCTCACCATACGCAAAAAGCGAGCTTTATTTTTTGCCAAAGTGAACTTTGGAAAACCTTGATCTGGTAGCTCAAGGATGTTTTCGATCTCATCAAGATTAAGATCGTCTTCTTCACCTTCCATTAGAAGGCTGCCTGCAATTTGTGCTAAGGCTGCTTCGCTGAGTTCGTCGTCCATATCTGCTTCAAAAGCAGACGTCTTTTTCATCTCTTTCTCGTTCTCCATGTCGGAGTCCAAGTCAGTATCCATATCTTCAGCGTGCATGTTTGTACCCGGATTGATCAAAGCGAGCCTCCCCAAAAGGACATTTCGTATTAACACTGTTTGAAAGTGGACAGAGTTATATCGCAAGTTTCGAATTGACACAATATGTTAATTGCATGAAAAAAGGTGAAAATCACAAAAACATCCCCGCAAAGACGAATGTTTTTATTCACCCGTTACATCTATCCGAAAGCTTCCAGGTTTTTTCCAAATGCGCTTATTTTGAGCAACGACGCTGATGGCATAAATCGGTCTACCTTGTAGCCAAGCCTGTAAATTTCCCCCAGGTTGCAAGTCGCCCGCAAAATTCGGAATTAAAATCCACTCTAAATTCTGGCCATAACGGATCGCCACAGATTTAATTTTGATACTATTCGACACTCCAATGATGTTCACATGCTTGATTCGATTCCAATCACTCATAGGATAGAATGTGAATTCTCGTTCTTTGAATCGACCGGTGTCACCGAAACCCACTGTATAGCTATATGGCCCAGAAGGGGGACGTGGCTTGGGAGTTGGTGTCGGCGTTGGTGTGGGAGCTGGCTCTGGGCTAGGCTGTGGAGATGGATAGGGACCTGGTTCAGAGGGAGACTGTCCTGGTTCGTCAGGCAATGGCAGAGGAAGCCCCTCTGCAAAGCTGGTAGAAAACGAAAAAACGGTCATTAACAGAAGAAACCATTTCATGGCGCTGATCTCCTTTGGTCGTTGGAGTACTTCCAAAGAAAATATTCGCTCAGCGCCCCTATTCAATCCTCAAAAATAAGAATTGTTAGAAATCAGTCCTTACTAGTCCCAACGCAAGTGCTTCACAGACTCGCCGGAATCACGCAATTCACGAAGAGCATCGATACCGATATTCAAATGCTTATCGACGAAATTTGTCGTGACCTTTTTGTCACTTTCTTCAGTCTTCACACCGTCTGGAATCATCGGGTTGTCAGAAACCAACAACAAAGCTCCGCGAGGAATTTCATTCACAAAACCAGTTACAAAAATCGTTGCTGTTTCCATATCCACGGCCATAGCACGGGATTTCGCTAGGTAATCTTTAAAGTTCTCATCATGCTCCCACACACGACGATTTGTCGTATAAACCGTGCCCGTCCAATAATCGCAACTGTGTTTTGCAATCATAGTCGAAACGGCCATTTGTAAGCGAAATGATGGCAATGCCGGAATTTCAGCGGGAAGATACTCGTTACTTGTTCCCTCGCCGCGAATGGCCGCGATAGGCAAAATAAAATCACCTAATTGGTTTTTCTTTTTTAAACCGCCGCATTTCCCCAAAAATAGGACCGCTTTAGGATTGATTGCAGAAAGCAAATCCATGCAAGTCGCCGCAAGAGCACTGCCCATACCGAAATTCAAAATAGTGATGTTTTCCGCTGTCGCACTTTGCATAGGGCGATCTTGACCGCGAACTGGAACATTGAATTTCTCTGCAAACATTTTTACATAGTTCGAGAAATTTGTGAGAAGTACATATTGGCCAAATTCTTCTAAAGGAACGCCTGTATAACGAGGCAACCAGTTGTCGACAATTTCCTTTTTTGTTTTCATTCTTATCCTTACAATTTATTTCGTCTGATGAATTGATCTAAGCTATCATGTTTTTCATCATCCGAAAAGGGGCATAAGCATGAGCGTCACTGAAAACAGCATCTTAATGGAAATTCCACCTCGCCTAGTGTCTCTGGGAGGCCCTCAAGTCCACCGTATGATCCCCTATTCAAAAAAACGCATGGTAGGTCCTTTCATATTCTTTGATTATTTTCCATCTGTAGAATTTGCTGCCAATGACGGCATGACCGTTCGCCCCCACCCTCATATTGGTCTTTCTACCTTAAGCTACCTTCTGGAAGGCTCAGTGCTTCACCATGACAGTCTTGGGAACAAACAGCTCCTGACCCCAGGAGACGTTAACTGGATGACCGCAGGAAGTGGTATTTCCCATTCCGAACGGTCCCCCGAAGAGGCCAAGCGCGCTCCCCACCGCCTGCACCTGATGCAATTCTGGATTGCTTTGCCATTGGAGCACGAAGAAGACAAACCGAGCTTTTCCCATCATCCACAGTCGAGTATTCCGAAGTTTAAAGCCGGTGATGCAGAAGTGACTTTGATCGCTGGCTCTGCGTTTGAAAAGAAGTCGCCGGTAGCGGTTTACTCGGATTTATTTTTTATGGATATAAAGCTTGAGGCCGGGAAAGAGTTTTACTTTAACCCCGGCGAGCAAGAACTTGCTTGTTATATCGTCAAAGGCTCCCTGAAGCTGGGCGATAAAACCATCGCTCCAGATGATTTTGTCGTCCTTCACCAAGGTTCCGCTATTCATGTGGTGGCTACGGAAAACACACACTTTATTGTTTTGGGTGGGACACCGTTCAAAGAACCACGCCATATTTTCTGGAACTATGTTTCTTCCTCATTGGATAGAATTGAAATTGCCAAACAACAATGGCGCGATGGCAGTTTTCCACAAGTTCCTGGAGAACCAGATATTATTCCTTTGCCAGAGAACAGTTAAATCCGATTCCTGACTTATCAACGGGAGGGTTCATAACAGAAATGATGAACTTTCTCTCTGAGTAGGCCAGGATAGTAGATATGAAAACAGCGACAGAACTTTTTAAAGAAGCTCGTGATTTTCTCATCTCTCATCGAACCGACTATGAGATTGCTTACAAAAATTATCGCCAGCCCCCACTTGAAAAATTTAATTGGGCTCTGGACTGGTTCGATGTTCTTGCCAAGAACAACTCTCAAACGGCCCTCTGGATTGTTCGCAATCACCACGGACAGTGGTTGGATCAAAAAATTTCTTATCAAGAAATGTCATCACGCTCGAACAAAGTCGCCCGCTACTTTCAAAAGCTCGGTATGAAGCGCGGGGACTCTATTCTCATCATGCTTCCTAACGTGCTCCCCCTTTGGGAAACAATTCTGGCAGTCATGAAACTCGGTGGTATTGTGGTTCCGACCTCTACCCAAGCGACGGAAGCGGATCTTCAGGACCGCGTGCAACGAGGAAACATCAAGTTCCTTCTTACTGATGTTGAAGGTTCTGAAAAGGTGGAAAAAAGCAACATCACCTCCCCCTTGACGCTGATCCTGACGGGCGCGGAACAATCCGGCTGGAAAAACTATGAAGCGTCCTTCAGCGAAACAGAGGACTTTGTCGTGAAGGGTTTCAGCAAAGCCACCGATCCTTTTTTGCTCTATTTCACCTCTGGGACGACCGCGAAACCAAAACTCGTCTTACACACACATCAAAGTTATCCGGTCGGCCATCTGTCGACGATGTATTGGATTGGCATCAAGGAAGGTGATGTTCACCAAAACATCAGTTCTCCGGGATGGGCGAAACACGCTTGGAGTAGCTTCTTTGCGCCCTGGAATGCGGGAGCGACGATTCTGGTCCACGACTATGCTCGTTTCAATGCCAAAGAAAGTTTAGAGGTCCTTTCCCGCTGCCAAGTAAATACTTTGTGTGCTCCACCGACCGTATGGCGCATGCTGATTCTGGAAAACCTAGGACCAAAACCTCCGCACCTTCGTGAGCTGGCGGGCGCTGGTGAGCCTCTCAATCCCGAAATCATTGAGGTCGTGCAGAGTGCTTGGAATCTGCAAATTCGCGATGGTTTTGGGCAAACTGAAACAACAGCTCAAATCGGAAACTCCCCAGGTCAAAAAGTCAAATTAGGGTCCATGGGACGCCCTCTGCCCGGATATGTTCCGGTGCTATTGAATGAAAAAGAAGAAGAGGCCTTAGAAGGAGAAATTGCCCTGAAGCTGACCCCGGAAAGACCACTGGGGCTGATGCAAGGCTACCAAGATGACCCCGAACGCACAGCAAAAGTCATGGCTCACGGTTACTATCGCACCGGAGACGAGGCTGCCAAAGATGAAGAAGGATATTTTCACTATGTCGGCCGTGGAGATGACGTCTTTAAAAGCTCTGATTACCGTATCAGCCCTTTTGAACTGGAAAGTGTTTTACTGGAACACGACTCTGTCGCCGAAGCTGCAATTATCCCAAGTCCCGATGATTTAAGGCTTTATGTCCCCAAAGCCATTGTGGTTTTAAAACCGGGTCTGACCCCGGGGGCTGAGCTCGCTCAGGAAATATTGGACTTCTGCAAAGAGAAGCTAGCCCCTTATAAACGCATTCGCCGACTAGAGTTTGCGGATTTACCTAAGACGATCTCTGGGAAAATACGTCGTGTGCAACTGCGCGCGATTGAAAATGAGCGCATCAAAAATAACCAGCGCGGCCCCCAAGAGTATTGGCTCAGTGAGCGATAATTCAGCAGTCTTAAATCTGCTATTCACCGCGTAAAGGGGCGGTTCCCTTTGCGTTTTTAGCTTCTTCGTTGTTAGTCTATGACTGCTGTGCAGCCGTAGTTCAATGGATAGAGCACTTGGCTTCGAACCAAGGGGTTGCAGGTTCGAGTCCTGCCGGCTGCACCATTTCCAACAGTACTCGAACCCACACGGGTTGAGTTACTGATACTAAAAAGCTGACCTTCGAGTCGGCTTTTTTTATGCCCAAAATCTGCCGCCGCTGTGGTGGTATTGATTCCGGTTGCTTTGTATTGTTCGTTTAGATCTCTATCCACTTGGTGATTGACCGTAGTAAAAGTGCTTTTCAATTCTTCCAGGTCTCGGGTTTGTATTTGTTCTTATTTTTAGTCAGACGTTCTTGGACTTTGTTAAATGTCTCGTCGCTAACAATCGCAGGCCATTCCGCCTTTATAAACTCGGCTGAACCGCCCTTGCATTTTACTTCCCTAAGGCCCAAATAAGTTTTGTTGGTTAAAAGGGAATTTGGCGGTCGACTGAGAAGACTTTGCCACCATTTTCGATACCATGTTTATTCACGAAATTCTTATTGAAAATTCCTTGTTCGATCAGTGCGATTTGAGTTTTCCGAAGGGATTCTTTTTCTAAAAATAAATTAAAGATCTTCTGAACCACTTGAAATAAAAAAACCCGCTGATTTAATAGAAGT
This sequence comes from Bdellovibrio sp., assembly GCA_046070625.1. Lineage (GTDB taxonomy): Bacteria > Bdellovibrionota > Bdellovibrionia > Bdellovibrionales > Bdellovibrionaceae > Bdellovibrio. Next base: position 23,765 of record JBJTMR010000286.1, read on the forward strand.
CAGCGGGTTTCAATAATTATTTTGGCTAGCTCACAAGGGGTTACTATCCACAAACGCCGACACTACCTTCTGCATTTCTAGCTTTAAGGCGTAACGATTGAATCTCAAAAAAGTTAGCCTCTTTTTCAGTAAATGTGCAGTCTGCAGGCTTATATTTTTCAGTGAGTTTATTGTAGACAAATGATGAAGTATATTGGTTATGAGAAAACTTGCTTAAATTGTCATCGTCTCTACACATAGCAACATTGCCATAACCTTGACAGTAATTGAGGACGCTCCCTTCAGGTGCATCATCTCCATGCATATATGTAGATCCATCTTGATCCATCCAAAATTGATTACTAGATCCGGCCCCACCGATTTCCAATTTACCCTTTGCATCTTCGATGAGGTATTCACCACATCCGTTATGACGATAGTTCACAACACTCACTTTATTAATTCCTTCTGAAGACTTACAAGAAACTTTCACTAGGGTATCTGCGAAAGCTGAAGCACTGAGAAACATACCCAGAAACGCAATAATAACTTTTGTTTTCATAAAAACCTCTCTTTTAAAATATGAACTAAAAATGTTTGTCTGAGTCTCACCAATGCTGCAAATATACCAACTTGGCTTCCCATTTATATGGATTTGGCACATGCAATTGACTAAAGATTAGACATTGAATTGAATTGAATTGAATTAAGTGAGTTCGATTGGGAAATCGCAGAGTTATGAAATTCTTACATAGTCAAATTCATCTTTGACAAAAAATGGAATGGTTCGAATACTTAAAACGAATAGGTTCGCACTGGCTTCCTGATCCCAAAGACCTCCTGATTTTTACTAAAATCAGGAGGAGCACCGTTGAAAACAGTTTTGACGAACAAAAGCCTCCGAAGCCCCAATAGCCACCCCCACCTTTAAATAGGACCCATAGACATTAGCTAAATGCACAGATCTGTGGGAGGGCCTTAGGTTCTGTAACTTCATCAATCTCGATTTCGATCACAGCATGGGGCCTACCCAAAAGTGGTTCGTCTACTCCGGCGACTTGCGAACCACTTCTTTTTTCGCTTACCACCATCTATGTATTTTGCTGAATAACGATCGCCTGCCCTGAGCCGCGAATGGAATACTTGCCCGAACTAAGTTCAGCTCCGTCACCGTCCATCAGTTGCATTTCATTTAACTTTAGGTGCCCGATAAATACGGCATATGCGAATCGACCCTCTGGAATTTCGATAGACTCTTCGCCATTTATCAAAGCGACATAAAGCCACAAATCTTGGCGAATAATGAGCGGCGCGTTCTCCGGGGCCGCCATCAGATTGAAGCCTTTTGCGAGGAGTCCGGCTTGTGACACAACTGCCGTTCCGCCGACCGCGTTCGGCTGAATCCAGATTTGTAAAATCCGTAGAGGCCCATTTGATAAGTTGCCCTCGGCATGAAAAATTCCATCTCTGGCACTCATGAGCTGTAAACTTTCCGTCGGAACCTGTTGATCACTCTCTTTATCATCTTGGTGATGAAGGATTCCATCCACAACCCACGTCAGAATTTCCATGTCTTTATGGGGATGTTTTGGAAAACTGGATTTTGCTTCTATTTTCGCATCAGCAATCACAAGAAGATTTTTAAGTGACGTGCCTCTTCCCGAGTGCGGGCCAACAGTCGCGATGAAATGGTCCTTCAGCGTTAGCCAGCCCAGATCCATAGCGGGTAAATCTTTATAGGGTCGAATTTTAAACGCCATCAAATTTTCCATCCTTCAATCAAGACTAACAAACATCTGCGAAAGATGCCAAAAAAATGGCTACGGTGGACCAGCAAGCCCCGGCGCGCACCAGGGGCCCAGGACTCATTATTTTCCAAGCCCCATTTGATTCATGTAAGTTTGATTGTCCCAAAAAAGATATTCTTCATCGAAGTTTCCATCTTTTGTCCAATGGGCGATCGTCGCCATAGCGATTTTAAATTTCTTCCCCGTGGGTTGAATAACTTTGCCATCCGCCGTCTTCATGGGTTTCGAAAAGGTTCCTTCCATGATGCCGTACACAGCTGTCCACTCACCTTGTCCGATTTTAATGGGATGTTCTGCAATGCGAGTATCGGGAGCGTAGGTGAACATATACTTCATATCTTCGATATGCTTATCAAGACCTTCCGTGATATGCCCATCAGGCCAATGCACCTTTACGTTCTTCGTATGAGTCGTCGCAAAACCCACCCAATCCTGTTTCGAAAAATAATCAAAATCGAGCTTGTCGAATATTGCTAAATTGGCTTTGACCTGTTTTTGAAGCGCTTCAAAATCCTCGTGCTTTTTATCTTTCGCATGAGCTAAGTTGGCAGCAAGACAAGTAACGATCACAGTCATTGCAGTGGCAAATTTAAAATTCATAGTTCCCCCAAAAGGTGATGTTTGCTTTAACGTGACGGAAAAATTAGTTAAGTTCAATTTTCAAAATTGCAATGCCTTCGGGTTCATTTTGCTTTAACGGAAGATCCTTGAATCAAAGAACCGTGCTAAAAAACAAGACATCTTGCAAAGCTCCTTCCGCTAGATTTACCAAGTAAAGCTAGGAGGCCACTTGCTTAAATATATTGTTTCGATTTCTTTGTTTCTGTCTCAATACTCGTATGGAGCTTCTGCCGATATTTGCTTTGCAGAGTATTCCCATGATGGAACAATTTACGAACTGAAAATATCCGCTGATGTAGAAAATTTGAAACTTCTGGTTGATCGCCCGACTCCGTATGGAATCAGAAACTATTCATATGAAATCACCGAAATAGACTGTCAGAATCATGATGCCATCACTGTCTACACACACAATCACAATAGCGAACTCTTGGATTTAGTCATTCGTCCCATTAATGGCTCCACGTCTTGCAAAGGAACCATTTATTTCAATAAAAAATATCGTGACTATATCACATGGACTTGCGTCCCCGAAGTACTCCACGTGCTCTGTGGAGTACCGTTACTTAGATAACCCCTAGGGCGTCGCCGATTGTCGGTAAATATCTTCCGCAAACTCAATGGCAGATTGTTGCTCGTTATTTTCCAACTCCGTGGAGTAAGGCCACAACAGGAATGTATGCATATAGCTTCGGGAGATCCACACCTTCACATTGCGATAGGCTCTGGAAACAGCTTGAAGGCCGCCCGAAGATACCACTCGGCGTTCATGATCTATCGGTGATATCTCTCCGAAGCCCACAGACATTACGATGTCTCTGGTGGACTGAAGGACGCCAATTTTCCAACGACTTAGATTTTCAAAAACCGGTCCCATGTAGGGCGAAACAAATCCGCTGTGCTCAGGATAAACCAACCCGATAGCACCGAAGGCTTGTGCAAAGTCCTCGCGCATTTGTGGAGAAAACTTATCAAAAAATTTATCCCCAAAATGCAGCCCCGGGCTATCCGCTAATAATGTCCACTGTGTCGCACCCGGAAATATCGCTTCAACATTTCGTGATTGAGTCAATGCACCAATGGCACCGGCAGAGGCTCCCCACAAAGTCACATCTTTAAAGCCTGGCAAATTTAAAAAACCCAGATCGCGTATATAGTTTAAGGCTGTCACAACATTGGAATATCCCATATGCCACGTCCCGCGCCCGGATTGACCATAATAAGCGATATGTTTCCCAGCGAAGACATCACCAGTGCAATAGGGAAAATAAAGAGCTGTGTGCTTAATCCACGCATGAGGCACAAAATCAGCGGTCATATAGCTGAACGCCGGCAAATTCGGTAACCGAGAAGCCCACTTCTTACCGTCCAAATCTTTACAGGTGGATTCTGACCAACAAGCTCCACCGCCCATGAACTCAATAAGAATTTTATCTGTCCGCTGTCTATCTAAAAAAACTGCGTAAGGACTGCCGTCTCCACAAAAGGCTCCCGGAATTTCAATTCGCTCCCAAGTACGTGCCGACGCTAACGAAGAAATCACTAACGACAAAACTATCACAAGTGTCTTCACTCAAATCTCCTCAAGTTGTTCCAGAAAAATCTCTGGTAAACACAGCTGCTGCTTTAAGGATGTTTTTATTGGAGTAATTATTCAACTCTAGGTGAAAATTCCCTGCAAAAGTAGAGGGTTACAAGTTTTGACAGGACTGAGTCCTGATTCTAAAAAAACGGAATGTTTTTTCCTAGACCGAAGAATTTTCCGACGTGAAAACTTATTTAATTCGATTTGAAGTTGGCCCACTCAATGCTTTGAGCACTCCCCGTGAAGATTTAATCAAAGGAGACTTTTGTGAAACGGCTCAAAGCCTTACCGATAATATTCTATGTCCTGCAAACTATCCCTGTTTATGCAGCTCCAACGAAAGAGCATTTTGAAATTTTAGACATGACCAATCCCGCAGTTATTCGCAAAATGGATCGCATCTATGTTATGCATCCCGATCAAAACTCAATTCAGCAAGGCATTCGCCTTTACGCCCTGGCAATCGAAGCCTGGAATCCTTCGTATCAGAACACCAATGTTCGACTAAAAATCATGAACCATGTCAAAGACCAAGGAGTTCTCAATGGCCTCATTGCTCCTTCAATTTTGCTCATTGAGCATGCGCTAAAAACTAACGATGTGCCATTCGCAATGTCATTGATAACAATGGTTCGCCATATCAGCCCTATTTTCAATTCTCAGCTGGAACGCAAATGGAAACTTCCCGAAACATCAATGAACTTTGCTAAATTTGTTACGAACTCAGATGAACAAATCTCCAAATATTATGGAAGACTTCTTGGCTCGGATTTTCAAGCCTATGCGGACGGAGAAAGAAAACTTGCAGAAACAAGTCTTAGACAAACTTTTTTTTCGCAAAAAGATGACTCCTCCGATTTGGATTCCCTCATCAAAAAGGCAA
>JBJTMR010000287.1:0-2197 GCA_046070625.1 Bdellovibrio sp.
AAGATCTTGGCTGGGCTTAGCTTCTGCTTCCTTCGATATGAAGAAATATGAAGTCGCGTTGATCGCCTACAAAAACGCCTGCAAATTTGATAAAAAAAATGCCGTGGCCTTTAGAAGAGCCACGACAGTCTTAAGAAATTCCCGCAATTCAGAATGGTCCGGGAAATTTGAAAGCGCTTCGGAAAACTGCACTTTCTAGGTTGGCTTTTACTCCGATTTTGTCGGAGTAATGTCCTAGTTTTCTGGAACGATCGCCCCAATAAGGTCGTATTCCATGCTGTCAGTGACTTGGACTTTAACCATGTCACCTACCTGTGCTTCACCATCATTAATTAAAACGACGCCATCGATATCGGGCGCTTGACCCCAGAAGCGACCTTGCAACAGCAAATCAGTCTCTTCACTAAAACCTTCGACAATAACTTCGATAGTTTTACCAACGAAATCACGATGTTTTTCGCGAGAGATGTTTTGTTGAACTTCCATCAAAGCATCATGGCGGAAGTCTTTAGTCTCATCATCAACTTGGTTATCCATACGACCACCTGGAGTATTTTCTTCAGGTGAATACTTAAAGCAACCAACACGGTCGAATTCTTGTTCTGCGACGAAGTTCAAAAGCTCTTCGAATTGCTCTTGGGTTTCACCTGGGAAGCCTACGATGAACTGTGTTCTGATAACGGCTTCAGGAATATGCTCACGAATGTTCATTAAAGCCGTTTCGATTTCATCACGAGTCATTTTACGATTCATGCTTTTCAAAACTGCATCGTTGATGTGCTGAAGAGGCATATCGAAATACTTTACGATTTTTTTGCTGGCTGCGATCAACTTGACCATTTCTTGCGTGATGCCATCTGGATATAAATACATTAAGCGAATCCACTGAAGGCCTTCAACCTGATCCAAAGCTCTTAAAAGCTCTACAGGACTTTCTTTACGAGTTGGATCTTTACGACGAATATCAAAACCATAATCCGTGAAATCATGACTGATAATGATTAATTCTTTCACGCCACCCGCAACCAACAACTTTGCTTCAGCAACAATCGCGTCGATAGAGCGAGACTGCAAGTTACCACGGATCAACGGGATCGCGCAGAAAGCGCAACGCTTCATGCAACCTTCAGAGATCTTCAAGTATGCACGGTGACCTGGCTGAGAGTTCACACGAGGTGTCGCTTCTTCCTGTAAATATGTTGGTAGATTAAAGAACGTCTTTTGTTTTTCACCAGCATCAGCGTTCTTTAAGATCTTAGCAATATTTTGAAATTCACCAGAACCTACGAAAAGGTCCGCCTCTGGAAGACCTTCAACAAGATCGTCTTTATAACGTTGGGTAAGGCAACCTGCCACCACAACCTTTTTAATTTTGCCCTCTTGCTTAAGGTCACTCATATCCAAGATACGTTGGATGGATTCTTTTTTGGAATCCTCAATGAAACCACAAGTATTCACGATCACAGTATCTGCGTGGTCAGCTTCACCGACCACTTCGTAACCGTCTTTCATCAAAGTGCCAGCCATGATCTCGCTGTCCACTAGATTTTTAGGGCAGCCAAGGCTGATAAAGTGTACTTTTTTATTTTCAGTTGCTTCTTGTTTCATAGGTTTGTTACCTGCGCACCTTTTGGAGGTTGATACTTAAAAAGACTATTTTTTGAACTTGTTTTAAATTTAATATCGCTAAATTTCATTTTCGTGAGATTGCCGATATCGTCCTTGTAAGAGATTTCCAACAAAGAAACTTTCTTCGTATCAATCACAAGACTCATGGATTTGATCATTAAATCAGTTCCCGTAGGAGCCACTTCTAATGTGGAAACATCTCCATCTTTCTTTTCGCTCGTAACTTTGAAGTTCTTTTGGAGATCCCCCCCAAGAAGAGAAGAAATCAAAATCTGAGAACGTGTTTTTTTATCGACTTTACCGCGAGCAATTTGAGGGTCGCCACCGAACTCTTTCGGAGGATACTGGATACTCCAAATTGTCGTGCCATCAAAAACTAGCAATGTCTTTTCAGGAGTTTCATTTTCCCAGCGAAACTTTCCGTTCGATAAAAAAATCTTACCGTCATATTTTGTTTCGCGCCCCTGCAACTCAAGCTTCACTGTTTTTTGCACAGTCATTTCCACAAGCTTTGCCGCACGATATTTTTTTGAAATGCTCTGAAGAGATCCATTTGATTTTTCAGCAG
>JBJTMR010000288.1:0-5132 GCA_046070625.1 Bdellovibrio sp.
CGGCATTCCTGATAATAGTGCCACAGGTGGCAGTACTACTTTGACGGTAGCTCCTGGCAGCAATGTCAAAATTGAAGCTGTTCGCTTAAAGTTGTCAGTGACTCACGCAGATGTTTCCGAGCTTGCAATAGAGCTCACCTCGCCATCAGGAACAAAAAGTATCTTGATGAACATGAGAAACTCACTGACGGGAGTCGCCAATCTGGCGAATGATATTTTTCTAAGCAATGCCTTTTACCAAGAAAACTCTCAAGGGGTTTGGACTTTGAAAGTGATTGATGGGAAAAGCGGAAATGCCGGAACAATCACAAGCTGGTCCTTGGATTTCGCAGGCGGCCGTTAGGCCGCTTCAGCAGATCCGTTTTAATTAATATGTCGACGTTGCTCCGACGCTGCAGCGGTTTTAACCGGTGATTTACGTCAATTGTAAATTTGCTGGTCTTTTTAGCGATTCCCAATTCGAGACTCTTCGTTATTCGAACCAAAAGAATACTTATAATTCCATGGTGTCTAAACAGTTGCCTTTTATGATTTCTAGTAAAAGGAGAGATTATGAAATCTCAAAAGTTTATCTCTAAAATGTCATTGATGGTTTTATCCGTTATTACTTTTCACTCGGCATCCTGGGTTCACGCTGAAGAAGATTCACGTCCTTCCCGTGAGGCTATGAGAGCTGCTTTTGCTGCGTGTGCATCGACTGCTGGTATGGAAAAACCCGAAGCTGGTCAGCGTCCGGTGGCTCCAACGGATGAACAAAAAACTGCGATGGATGCGTGCTTGAAAAGTAAAGGCATTCAGCCGCCACCGAAGTTTGGTGGTGGTGGTGGTCCCCGAGGCCCTAAACCGGAATCTGAAGGTGTGCAATAAATGGAATAAAAAAAGGACGGGAGACCGTCCTTTTTTTTGTTTTCTTCTAGCGACCGTAAATGGTGGTCCCGGTAGAAGTTGTCGGAGCGGGCAGAACGCCGGAACTGTACGAGGTTCCGGTTCCACTGATGTAATTTGTTGTGCTGCCATAGCCCAATTGGACGGCCTGCATCTTGTACATCAAATTTTGAATTTCGGTTTGTAGCGAAGTCATAGTTTGATACTTCGAGAGCTGCTGTTGTTGGTACTGTTGCTGGTATTGCATTTGGAGCTGCATCATTTGCAAGGAGCTTTGATCGTAGTATCCAGACGAGCCCAGGTAAGTTCCTGAATAGGAACTCATCATGCCTCCCATTGTTCCCGGGTATCCGTAGGCGTTACCACTCATGTTGCCCATGTTCATTCCCCAAGGTCCCATGCCATTTGCGTAAATTCCACCACCCATGGTGTTCATTCCAGTCATGCTCGCGGGATATCCAAAAGCTCCGCCGACGCTCATACCACCACTTGAAGATCCACCGCAACCGAAGCCACCCTGACCTGTGCCGCCACCGAGGGCGCCATAAGCGCCCGCTGCAAGATAGGGCAGGCCATAACCCCAAGTGGGATATGACTGTGAAGGCCAACCAAGGGCGGCGTTATTTTCTGAAACCATTTTGTTCGACTGGTACCCCACGTACATGGCTGCGAGCCCCGTGCCGACGTTAGCAATCACATTGGCCCAATCGGTTTGTGGTTTTTGATAGGTGTATCCATTTCCCGAAGCGATACAATCCACACAGACACCGCCTTCTGTGTCCGATCTGCTTCCATGAGCAATGGCGTCCTGCCGTGACTGAAGGGCATCTTCTTTTGCGTCGGCTAGATCATCTTGAGCCCGTTCAATGGCCGCCTGCAGGCTTTCAATTTCATCCTGTGTTTTAATCGACATCGCATAGTTGGTGCGATAGTTGTTTATAGATTTCTTGCAACTTGCCGCAGTTCCGCGTCCTTCGGTGTTGCGAAATTTGGTGATATCACAGACGCCGCTGTAAACTCCACCGGCCTTGTTCGGATCACAATAAGTGGCCCATTCATAGGGACTGAATCCATTAACAGGCAGGATATTTGCGTTAGCTTTTTGCACTGACGTGCCACCGGTGTCTCCGTCGGCTTCGACGTTGTCTTTGTATTTGTTGATGTCTTTGTATTCGTCGCAGCGACGCGCGCCTTCGATATGTTCAGAGACAAAACTGGAATAATCATCGGCTAAGGACTTTCCGATGTCAGATTTGTTTCTTTCCGCATCGCGATCAATACGTTTCTTGTCGCGCTTCTTCGTAGCAAGTTGCTTTTTAAGATCCGCGATCTTGCTTTGAATTTCGGTCACTTCGTCACTTTGATTGGTTGCGCCGGGGGCGGCTTTCTGTTGATAGGCGCATCCCTGAGTTCCACCCCAAACCCCGGTCCCGGCAAGAGACCCACTCATTGGAAATTCAGCCCAAGAGGGAAGGTAAAGTAAAAGTATCGCAGTGAAAAGAACCTTGTCTGACATGGGTCCGCCTTGTGTATTTAATCACGATAGCGGGCAATTATTGAAAGAGTGTGGAGTTAGACTTTAGGGAGTCGGAACGAGACCTTGCCGCCAAGGATTTTGTCTTCGGTCACTAGATTGGAGGCTTGGAGTTCTCCAGAGTGGATTTGCAAAATCTCGCGCATGATCACCGATCCAATACCGACTGAAATTCGTTTGCCATTCGAACTATCCGAAAGAATGCGACTGGCTTTTTTGTAGCCGAATTCTTTGAGGGACGATTCAGAAAACCCTGGGCCATCATCGATCACATTCAGATCAATGAACGCACCGTCGTTTTGCAGCTCGACGCGGACTTTGCCTTTGGCAAAGGAAGATGAGTTTTCAAAAGCATTGCGCAGCAAGCGGTCAATAAGTTTTGAAGACCCGATGATATTTTGATTTTTGGCTTCTTCTGAAACCGCTATTTCATAATTCAAATTTGGAAAGCGGTTCTTAAAAACCGTCACTTGATCTTGAACGCGCTCTAATAAGTTAATTTCTTCTGTGCCGGCAGAATATTTCGGTTCAGTGATTTGAGCCAGGAACAGCAGATCCTCGACAAGTTTACCGAAGTACTCGACTTCATAAAAGCATAAGGAAATGACTTCTTGGCGTTTTTCTTCGGTGAGCTTCTGATTCGACGTCTGCATAGTCTCTAAGAAAGTTTGAAGCGATGCTAATGGCGTGCGCAGATCGTGAGCCAAGTCTTGCAACAATTGTCGACGAGCGTGGTCGGCCTTGCGCAAGCTTTCGACCATACTTTCGACGTCGTCGGCCATATGATTAAATGCGGTGACCAACGGGCCTAATTCTTCAAACTTCTTGGTCGACATGCGTGCGGATAAGTTCCCGTGGCGAAGGTCATTTAATATCGTAAGAGCTTCATTGGCTCGCTCACGATAACGCGAGAACTGATAGACCATAGCAATTCCTACTGACACCAGTGTAAATATCACGAGGAACCCAATGGTGATTAGCATCAAGTTACGACGCGGCCCTGGAGGAGGTTTCATACCATGCGGTGGAGGCGGCGGCGGTGGCCCCATGTTAGGTCCGCCCGGAGGCGGCGGAGAGAAAAACCCCGGAGGAGGCGAGAACATATGGACAAAATAAACCCCAGAAAAACGAGTCTTCGAAAGATCCAATTTCGGAGGACCAAATTTATTGTCACCAAAGCGTATATTTTTATCGGTGGCTAAGGATTCAACCTCCTCCTGGTTCAGCGGGCGGGGTAAAATCATTTTTCCAGAATTTAAACTTTGTCCTGAGCGATCCACCAATTCAAATTTCATGAAGTTGTCACGATCAGAATTGGCTTCTTGCAATTTTTTGAAGGCAATAAGAGGGTCTTTATCGAGTTGGTTATAGATGTTTCTAAACAGAGTGTTTGGTGGACGTACGATGCGAACTTGAGTGGTGGGGCGATCCAAGTAATCTACCAACCAAGCGGAGCCAAACGCCATAAAGATAAAAACGATGACAATGGAAACGAAAATAAAGTAATTGCGTCTAAAGACAGTGGATCCCGTAATCATAAGACTTTCTCCAGGCGATATCCTTGTCCATAGACGGAGCCGATCTTGACGCTGGTAATGCCATTTTTCTGAAGCTTCGAGCGAATATGACTGATGTGCGAATCCACGGTGCGATCAAAGATCTCTTCTCCCGAAGAAAGACTGGTGATCAACGCCTCTCGCGATACAATGGTTTCTGGGTTTTCAAAAAAGACCTTTAGAATTTCAAATTCCCGACGGTTCAGAGCCAGCGTGGCGCTTTCTGTTTTTAGCACTTGTTGATTGACGATCAAAGTGACACCCGAAAAGCGTAAGAGGTCCAAGGAGGGTTTGACGTCAGAGATTTGATTTTTAATGCGGGCTAAAATTTCACGTTGTCCGAAAGGCTTACGGATATAGTCGTTCGCTCCATGTTCAAAGCCTTTGACGACGCTTTCTTCATCAGTTCGCGCGGTCAGAAACATAATCGGAGTTGCAATACCTTCTTGGCGAAGCCATTGGCAAAACTCGTAGCCATTGCCGTCGGGAAGATTCACATCGAGCATAAATAAATCAACACCAGAGTTCGTGCGAAAGAGCTCTCGGCCAGCGGCTAAACTTTGCGCCCAGAGAACATGGTATTGCTCCATCTCCAGTTGGAGTTGGATTGCTTTTCCTAGGATCGGGTCGTCTTCAAGTAAAAAAATTTGTGGCATGATGTCTAAGCCTATCAAAAGAGTGGTTCTTCCTTAACGATTGTGGAGTGGAATTATGGAATCACCGTGGAGTTCAGGCCTTTTGTCTCAGTATGTTACGGAATGTGCGGCAATGAGGGTGCTTAAATGAAAAAAGCCCCCATTTGAACGGGGGCTTTAGAACAACTTGTTGGATCTTAGGGGGAGGTAGCTTATTTTTTCTTCTTCATTTTCATCCAATCCATCAAGCATTGCATAGCGGCTTCACGTTGCTCTGGTTTTAAAATATCATAGAACACTTTGAGGCCCAGGTCGTTATGTGCCGTTACCAAAGCATCCATTTTTTCTTTTACCATGGCTTGGGCATCCACGCCTTCGTCGCGTGTTGATGTGGCGCTAGAGAATGTTTTCATCTCATCCATCATCGCATTTTTCAAATCTGCGCCCAGTGTGTTTTTTTGTTTTTTGAAGTCAAAGCAGGCATCTTTGATTTGCATTTTTTGAGTATCATCAAGTTTGACA
>JBJTMR010000289.1:0-9683 GCA_046070625.1 Bdellovibrio sp.
GAATCCGACCACACTTTGGAAGAGGTAGGTCAAGACTTCAACGTAACACGTGAACGTATCCGTCAGATTGAGGCGAAAGCTCTTCGTAAGCTTCGTCATCCTTCTCGCTCGAACAAACTTAAATCGTTTGTCGACGGCTAGGAATAGCTAAGGCTCTCGATGAAAACAAAGGCCTACTAGGCCTCTTTCTCCGTGACACGCCCTCCGGGCTCAATCGGCCAGTAATACCGCCATCCAGGCGGGGCCGAAGGTCACTGCGAAAGAACCCTAGTAGGCCTTTGTTTTTTGCGAAGCCTTCTGTCTGAGATGGTATTTGGCTAATGCGCCGTGGTTTTGCAAAGAGCTGTACTGTTTGGTAGGCTGTTCGTTCAAGTGGGGGGCTAGCTTAGTTGGTTAAAGCACGGTGCTCATAACACTGGGATCGGGGGTTCAAGTCCCTCGCCCCCTACCATTTTCGAAGCCACCGTCTGGTGGCTTTGTCGTTTCTAAAGTAATTTAAAATAATTAAAACAATAACAACAGGTTGAGCCAATAAAGGCTTCTAGTTTCATCTTTTCCAATATCCCGCAAAAACCCGCGAAATAACGGCAGTTGATAGCGATTTGTAGCAGGCGCTGTAGTAGTCGTAACGATTGCTACAAGTATACTTTGTTACTTGTATCTATGTACCCCAGGGGGAGTCGGGAACGCTAGCGAATTTAGCTCACCATCGCGACGCAATCGCGTGTGAGTATGATGTGCATTTTGGGCCTATATACCCTTTCTTGCTTCTTCCTATTTAGCTGTTCGATTTCATCGAGCGTTTGATCGAAATAGGAGGTTACTTGAACTCAATCAAACGTCTTGTGAAAGTACGGCTAACCATAACTTTTTTTATGGTTAGAGGGATTTATATATTCTGGGACGAAACAGGCCTGCAATCTTGCATGTTTCGCATTGAGGATGGGCTGTGGAATTAAAATCAATTTTGCGAAAACTCATCAAAGAAAAAGGTCTTACCGTTGCAAGTCTATCGAGAGGTGCAAAGGTGCCCGTTCAGACACTACATGGTTGGCTTCACGGAGTAGAACCTAAAAGCATTCGACAGCTGAAGTCTGTTGCTGACTATCTTGATGTTGATTTGGATTACTTATGTTTTGGAATTAGGCAAAAAGTGGATCGCGACAAAATTGAAAAATTTGAAGATGAAATCAATGCGGGTGTCTTTGAGGTTGTTTTGCGAAGGGTGAAGAAGTGACGAAAAATAATTTAATAAAATGGTCGCTACATACGTTGGTATGTGGAAGTCTTATGCAGGCTACCTCAGGTTGTTCTTCTACACCGGTAAAAGTCTCTCAAGCAAAATATGTAACTTCAGATAGAGTTTTGGGCATGCCGCGCACGATGTCTACCGTCCCTGCTAATATAGCAGTGGTATGTGATAAAGGATTGGGAGCTATGGCACTACTTCTGAAGGTAGATGGAAAAGAAATTGCTAAGATATACAGTGGCGAAAAAATTGAGTTTAAACTTGATCCTGGTGCTCATATCTTTGGTGTAAAAATGTGGGAGGGCACCAATGTTGAAATTGAAAGTACTGTTAGGGAAAGCGAGAATGCCTTCTATCGAATTCTAATTCCGGGATATGGAGTTACAATACAAAAGTCGGCAGAAATAGGAAAACTATAGCGACTAAAGTCCAACATATGTGCATCGAATAAATCGCGAGATGTTTAATTTAGACTTAATCAAGGTCTGTTTACATCCGAATAGCTCCAAAAGAAGTTTATTTTGGAGACACCGTGTACCTCAGCAAAGCAACAGTAAAGAATTTTCGAAACCTTCAGGATCTAACCGTAGATTTTAGCGAAGGCCTAAATGTATTAGTCGGCGAAAACAATGCTGGCAAAACCAACTTACTAGAAGCAATTCGCATTTGCCTTGGCCAACAATTCTCGAACGGAGAGCGCCTATCTAGGGAAGATTTTTACAGAGACAAAAAAGGTGTTACAACCAAAGATTCAATTAGAATAGATCTATTTTTTAGTGGCCTTACGGATGATGAGCACGCTGAATTCATTGAGATTTTGAACTACAATCCTGACAATCCAAAGGAATCGACGGCAAGTATTCACTATCAGTGCGGCTATACGGATAAGTCGGAAAGGCTCTCGTTTAAACGCTGGGGTGGTAACAGAGAAAATACTGAAGCTGCTGTTCCCGAAGATGTAACTCAATCAATCCAGTCGACACTCCTACATGCATTAAGAGACGCCGTAAGTAGTTTAGCCCCAGGACGTCAAAACAGACTTGGGAAACTGATTTCATCTTCCTCGAATAAAGAAGATGAATCGAAAATATCCGAGATCTTTAAAGACGCAAACAATAAAATTGCAACAGCAACTCTAGTTACAAAAATTGAAGAGCAACTCAATGATGCTCTTGCTGGTGCAACTGGAGCTAAGAAGAAACAGAACGTGAAAATTCGAGCCACGGACCCAGATTTTGAACAGATCGTCAGAAGCTTGCGAATTGTCCTAAAATTGGATGATCCGGATAGTCCAACTCATGAGCTAAGATATAACGGACTCGGCTATAATAATATTCTATTTCTTGCTACTGTGCTCGCCGAACTTGAAGCAACTAAAGATGCTACTTTACCGCTTTTCCTCGTAGAAGAACCAGAAGCTCACTTACATCCCCAGTTACAAAATGTTCTTATTAAATTTCTAGAAAAGGGACTTAACGAGAAAAAGTCACGGACGGTCCAAACAATAGTTACGACGCACTCGCCATCTATTGCCGCATACGTACCTCTAAAATCTATTAAGGTTATTCATAAAGATGCGGAAGATAGAGTCAGATGCTTTCCCTTACAGAACGCTGGCCTAGATGAAAAAGAAGAGCAAAAACTTAAAAGAATGTTTGATGTGACAAAGGCAACTCTCCTTTTCTCGAGAGGTGTAATATTTGTCGAAGGTATTACGGAGAATCTTCTAATTCCGGTACTGGCAGACCGAAGTAGCAAGCAGCTTGAGGAAAGTCACATCACAGTAATTCCTATGTGTGGAGTGGACTTTGGAACTGTCGCGAAGCTGTTTGGGCCTGATAAACTTAATATTCCAGTATCTATCATCACGGACGGTGATCCGGAAATCGAACATGAGACCGGCGTGACCATTCAAACCTGGAAGAATGAAATACCAAAGGGACATGCGACAGAAAATTACCCTCCAGCGCCTAGGGTGGCAGGTCTGAGGAAAGATGTATCCGGAAATCCAAATATTGAAGACTGTGTTTCAAAGGTTACCCTGGAATTTGATCTAGCTCATGCCGGGAATAAAAATGCGGAAGTCATGTGCGATGCGTGGGATAGTTTATCTGAATCCGGTAGATCATCATCTGTATTAAAGAAGGCAGACGTTCAAGGGAAAGCAGAGAATAAAGACAAGGCCCTTTTAGTTTGGCGCGGAATCTGCCGTTCAAGTACAACGAGAACAAAAGGTGAATTTGCTCAGGCTCTGCTCGAAAAACTTTCCGAAAAGAACAAAGATGGGATCTATGTAGTTCCATCGACTGACTTCGTAATTCCAGAATATATTCTTAAGGCATTTAATCATGTCCTCAAATAAAGCAACATTTCCTAGCGATGAACAGAAGGCAGTTCTTGATGCGAAAGATCGTATCATTGTCGTTAAGGCGGCACCTGGTAGTGGTAAGACCTCAGTATTTATTGAGTTTCTACGTAATAACTTAGATAAGTTCCCAAATCGAAGGAGCGGAATTGCTGCTTTATCTTTTACAAATGCGGCACAAGAGGAAATTAGTAAGCGCTTGGGAAGCACTATTCCATCACAACATTTTATTGGGACATTAGATTCTTTCCTTCTAAAATTTGTAGTGAAACCTTTTTTTCCTACAATTGGGTTATGTCCAAAGGGTGCGGAGCTTTTGCCGTCCCCTCTTGACGAAAATATGACTATCTACCAAGTTCAGTATAGCGGGAAACATGCGGACCGCATGAGCGCTTTTTCCTTTAAGTTTTCATCAGGCACAATAGACGCTCCAATATTTATGGCTCGAAATGGATTTCAAACGGCCCAAATAAATGGCGAATATGCAGATCGAATATTAAAGGAAAAACTTAAAATTTGGAAGAATAAGGGACTGGTTACTCATTCTGACTGTCATTACATATCAGCATTAATATTGACGTCACCCAAACTCGGGACACAAGTTAGAAATATGATTGCCAGAAGGTTTCCTTTGATACTAGTGGATGAATTTCAGGATACCGGATGCTTTTTGAGCATAGCGCTTAAGCAACTTCTTGATGATTCGTCAGTTAGAAGTCTCGTAGTTGGAGATCCAGACCAATCAATTTATGAGTTTAGTGGGGCAACGCCCGAATTGTTTGCTGAAATCCAAAAAATGAATGGTGCCGTGACGAAGCCAATCACAAAGTCACAAAGATGCTCTCCGAACATTTGTGAAATAGCTCGGAAAATTTCTGATACTAACACAGATCTTAGAGCAGTTGATGGGAAGCAATCAGGCAAGCAGATTCTATTTGTTCATGGTTATGACAAACAACTTAGAGTTGAGAGCAAGCTAATCGAAACTCTAAAAGCCTTTTCAGGTGGCCCTGGAGAATTGGCATTTTTGAGTAGGAGTAACAAGCTAGTCAGACAGCTCTGTGGCGATCACTCTGATATTGTTTTTGTTGGAAAATCAAATGCCGGAAGAATTTTCACAAAAGCAGTTATAAAACTAAAGCAAGGTGACGCCAACAGTGCATTTAATCTTGCATCAGCTCGATTAGGAACTTTAATTTTCTCAGAAGAAGGAATGCGCAGAAAAGATTTCGAGGCGAAGGGAATCAATTATGGAGAATGGAAGATTCAAGTTTTCCGTTTCCTTAAAGAGCTTTCGAGAGATATTTCGGGCGAATCTTGGAACGGATGGCTTGAGCGGGCTAAAGAAGCTACTCAGGTGATTATGAAGTTCGCCGGAGTTTCAAAATCCATTGGTTCAAGCTTTGCGAAAGATAATGAAAAAGGGAATGCGATCAAGGAACTGATTGCTCCTCCTTCACCATCGACGGACGAAATTATTGAAAATGCGGTTTTTAAAAGTATCCATGGCGCTAAGGGAGCAGAATATGATTCAGTGGTTGTGTTCTATCCAAAGCCACATGCCAATCATGCGCCATGTATAAGCACGACATGGTTCGGTGATATGATTTCTACAGAGGAGAAACGAGTCGGATATGTAGCGCTTACTCGCGCGCGAAAGAACCTGGTGCTTTGTGTTCACAAAAACACATTTTCCGAACTTCAGAAAAATCAGAAGGAATTTTTGGCTCACTTTGAAGTACTTATGGCTTAGAGGGAATGGAGGGAGAGCTCTCTTATTTCAGATAAGTAAAAAAATAATATATTATATATTTTTTTACAGTCCGGTTGAGTTTACCCTTTCAAGGTCTCCCTATTCCGTTGATCCATTTCTCTTACAAGAATTAACTTTTTTTGAACCTTCTTTGCCGAAAGGCGTTTGATTATTCGGGTATCTCCTTCGGAAAGAAGTGATCGGATGAGATGCTCTCTAAGTCGTGTTGCCCATCTCGGATCTTGGCTACGGTTAGTTCCTATGAGCGAGAAGACATTTTTATACTTAAGTATTCGTTTTCTTGCCTCAACAAGCTGCTTGATCTCGGCGGTGATAGCTCTTTTTCGGGACGTGGATTTTGAGTGCTTCAGTAAAATACGATTGGCGTTATTTTGCACAGAAATCCAATATGTAAGCTCTGCCTTTATTTGACCGATCGATTTTTCAACGTCTTTTTGCAGTTCGTTCGAATCCTCAATCAGATTTTTAAATACTCCAAGAGCATTTTGACTGCCAGAACAGAAATGTAGTGCCCTCGCGAGCTCGAATGCGAGGTGAGCCGGAATACGTCTTCTCTGGCGAGTCTCAAGTTGATCTCTTAGAGTATTGATCTCATTAGTGATGGCATCTTTTAAATCATTGACTTTGCTATCTGTTATTTCCGAAGAGGGTCTTTTGCTTCCAAATCCTTTGGGTAAGGATTCTAATTTTTTGCAAAGTGAGCCGAATGACTTTTGAAATTTTGTCAGTTCTTGTTTTCTCTTTTTTAAGTTCTTGATGTTCTGTTCTGGATTATTCTCGTTAGTTTTTTTGAATTTTAGTTTCCCAACGCGGTGATAACCGAGTTGCTTAGTTATGATTAGCAATAACGCATGATTGAATTCGATACGCCAATTTTTGAAATAAGCATCAATTTCCTGGGGCTTAAGGTTCTTTCTCATACGTTACTATCGGATTTAAGATAGCACTTATTTAGGAAATTAAACCGTCCATAAGTCCGACGTTCCTCGGGGCATTCTTCAACTGTATAAACCTGTCTTAAGTAGGAGAAAAATTATGCCAAAAATAGATGCTCAGATTTCACAAGGTGAAGCCCAGCTAGAGACGGTGCTGGACTTACTAAAAATTAAGATCGTTAAATATGACCCTTTAAAACAGCGCCCGGTTTCTACGAATAAAGGAACCATGAATTTGGAGAAGTTTGCGAATGCCATTCGGGATGGCCTGGGGCCTCGGGGAGCCCAATATTCAGAAGTGTTAGGAGCTACCTATGACTTTACTGTGCTAGAAGTGATGTTGGAGCAATATGCACTTTCGCGCGGGATTCTTATATCTAAGGGCCTAGTCTATAGCGATGTTCCGGACGACCTAAAGGGGCTTAGATTGAATTTCGATATGTCTTCGAAATCTCGAGAAGATAAGTTCTTTTTAACTGATGACAATGAACAGATATCAAGAATTTCAGGCGACACCTATTTAATGGTACATCAACTATCTCAAAATGAGGCGGTATCTCAAGCTAGAAGTGTTATTCCAGAATACTTACCCAGGAAAGAGCCAGGCGTCTTTGTACAAAAAGTAGGTCGTAGAACGGAGACAATTTTTAACTCCTATGCCCAACCATCGTGGTTTCGGTTCGAAAATTTGGAGACACTTCCAAATACTCCTCCGCCATTGGTTAAAAAGCTTTTAGATCACCTCTTTGTGAATCCAACGGACCAAGAATACTTTTTAGATTGGGCATACGCCAGCCTGTTTAATAGAGCACCCGTTTTTCTCGTGTTATGTGGGGATCCGGGAATTGGGAAGAATCGATTGAAGCTCTTGTTACGTGCATTGCATGGGCATGAAAACTCTATCGATGGAAAACGATCGACAATTACAGAGAAATTTAACGGTCAAATTTCCAGCGCCACCCTCGTTTGGTTCGACGAACTTAAATATGACATCAAAATGGAAAATACCATGAAAGAGCTGCCTAATGATACTTTGGCAATTGAACGTAAAGGCATTGATGCTACTAGAGGGACAAAAGTTTATGCTAGTTTTGTCATTTCCAATAACAAGACAAGAGACAACTATATTTCATTCGATTCTAGAAAGTTTGCTCCTTTGAGTCTAACTAAAAAGCGTCTCGAAGAAAGCATGACTTCGAAGGAAGTAGATCTGCTTTCACAGAAATTGGAGGACTTCACTTCTCCAACATACGATCTCGCATTTATTGCGCAAACCGCGCAATGGCTGCGATCACGAGGCTCTACCGGCAGATGGCCCAATCTAGAGTATCGTGGGCCTATGTTCTGGCATCTGGCTCATACCTCTATGCCTCAATATCAGAAGAGAGTGATAGCTGTCCTGGATGAATATTGTAGTGACGGTAGTAGACACAGGCCGGGTTGGGATCATGAATTAAACGGATTCCGATGGTCAGTCTTATGTACGGCCTTATTAAGAAGAAGCGAATTTAAGGATTTAAGGTTTCCAGATTTCTCGACGGTACAGTTTTTTATTGAAGGCTTTCGAGACAAAAATGGGGGCAAGGTTTTTGAGACATCGCCCGTCGAAGGGCCTAATATATTAGGGGACTTTTGGATTAAACCACTCGGCTTATTCAAGGCAGAAAGCCCAATCGAAAAACTTACACGTCCGCCAGGCATGCGCCCATACCAGTGGAAAAAAATGCAAGAGGAACAGCAAGCGTTGCAAGGAAAGAGGTTAAAGGATGTTTTCGATGATCTCTAAGTTTCTAGGGGCCAGTTGTTTATTGATAGCTGGGAGTTGTTATGGCAAATAGGTCATCGCATTTGGAGGCGGAACAATCCGCCTCGAATATTAATCTTGAAGAAACATCTGATGATTCCATCTTAGATTGCTCTTTGAAAATCGAATGGCTGAATAGTGAAGAAGCCGCAAGGCTTTTGCGGATATCGGTTAAAGCCTTGCGAAATATGACTTCAAACGGTCAATTGCCGTTTTATAAGCTAGGTCGCAGGAACCGCTATCGGAAAGATGAGCTGGAAACCTTATTGCGCTCCCAGAAAAGAGGCAATTATGGGAATTAAGCTAGAAAGTAAAACAGGAACTTACTCTGTATCCTACGCAAAAAGACATCCGATTACCCGTCAGCCTATGGGGCTGATTCGCAAAGGAATCAAAACTAAAGCTGAAGCAAATCGAGTCTATGCTGAATTGATTGTAAAGGTTGAGGAGAAAATCAAAAGAAAGGTCACTCCCACATGGGAGACCTTTCTGAATCAGTATTTTGCGGGTATTAAACTCACAGGATTGATGAACTCCACGATATACAATCGCGAGAAGGTATTGCGTTACCATACGATGGAAGCTTGGTCAGAAAAGTATGTTGATGAGATTACCACAGAGGAAATCTACAGACTTCTTAATGAGCGCTTAGGCGGAAATGCCGAGGCTCACAAAAAGTTCTTTGTGAAGTGTATACGTGGAGCTTTCCAATATGCACTTGAACAAGGAATCATCGTGAGAAATCCAACCCCTCTTCTAAAGTTCAAGATAAAGGACAAGATTAAATCCGTATTGAATGAAGAGCAGATTGTGGTGCTCCTTAGGAACGCTCAGGTAACAAAGTGGGATTGGTATCCACATTACGCCGTGGCTCTATATACTGGAATGAGAAATGGCGAATTGTATGCGCTAACATGGGACAAAGTGAATCTGGAGACCAGGCAGATTCTCGTGAATGTTTCATGGAGTAGCAAGGATGGGTATAAATCCACTAAATCGGGTGATGATCGAATTGTGGAGATTCCTATGCCATTGTTGCCGACACTGAAAGAATTGAGGCTTCAATCGGCGGGGAGTGATTTTGTTCTCCCTAGATTGAGCAAGTGGGATAAGGGAGAGCAAGCTCGTGAGTTAAGGTTTCTCCTTGCCTCGTTGGGGCTCCCCCAAATTCGCTTTCATGACCTAAGAGCTTCATGGGCAACACTTTTATTAAGTAAAGGCGTTGCCCCAAGTAAGGTCATGTCAATGGGTGGTTGGAAGGATATGGATACTATGATGATCTATATGCGCAAGGCTGGTATTGATATTAAAGATTCAACCAAATGCTTAGATGAAATGAACACTCATGGAGTTATAGCGAGTAAGATACTTAGTCTTAGGTAATGAAAAAGAAAAAAACAATTACTTGTTTTGCGCGCTTTGTAGTCTGCCTTTATATTGAATTCAATATATTGGAGGACTGATGGGACTTAGTAAGAGACTTACGGATGATTTAGTGCGAATAGCGGCTGCTGGTGGCGGGTTTAGGTTGGATGGCTCGAAAAAGCTTACTGATG
>JBJTMR010000290.1:0-4406 GCA_046070625.1 Bdellovibrio sp.
TTTTGTATCTTCAAAGATCTTTTGCAAACGATCCATCGCTTGTTGATAAAGATCGTCAGTCGTTTTTTGATCAACTGAATTTTCGGCAGCAAGTTTTTTTGCGTAAAGTTCACGCACGGTCGCGTGCGCTTTGATGATGTCATACATCAGCGGCTGAGTGAAGGCCGGTTCATCACCTTCATTGTGGCCGTACTTACGGTAGCAAATAAAATTAATGACGACGTCTTTACCGAACTCTTGACGGTAGCGAACTGCGATATCCATCGCGCGTACGCAAGCTTCCACATCGTCACCATTGCAGTGAAGTACTGGCGTGAAGGTCATTTTAGCCGCATCAGAAGAATAGCGAGTCGAACGCGTGTCTTTACCGTTTGTCGTAAAACCAACTTGATTATCAACGATGAGGTGAATTGTGCCACCGGTTGAATGAGACTTCGTTGCCGCTAGTTGCATAGTTTCTTGGATGATACCTTGGCCAGCAAAAGCAGCGTCACCGTGGATCAATAGAGTCACCACAGATTTTTTATCGCCGCCATTGTCTTGAGCAGCGCGCGCCATACCCAATGCGACCGCGTTTACCGTTTCAAGGTGGGAAGGGTTGTAAGCCAAAGTGGCTTTCACGCTGCCCGTGGCCGTTTTCTTTTCAGTTTTGTAGCCCAAGTGGTATTTAACGTCGCCGTCGAAATCTTCCACAGGTTTTTCAAGTTCCAAAGGACCGTTGAAATCACCGAAGACGTATTCTTCAGATTTACCGAAGTAATTAACCAACGTGTTCACGCGACCACGGTGGGCCATCCCGATAAAGATTTCTTTGATACCTACTGCTGAGCCTTTGTTTGTCAAAGTCTCAAGCATGGGAATCATGGAGTCCGCACCTTCGATAGAGAAGCGCTTGGTGCCGACGTAACGAGTGTGAATGAATTTTTCCAAAGTTTCCGCTTTAGTCAAAGCCGTCAAAGCGGCTTTTTTATCTTCAGCAGAAAGTTTGAACGTGCCGGTTTCAAATTCTTGGGTGAACCATTTCACTTCAGCAGCTGTGGCATCAGAAGCTTGTACGGCAAGCGTGCCACAATAAGTTTTTTTCAGCTGTGCGATGATTTCAGCCAAAGTCGCATTTGGTTTTCCAATCAAAGAACCGACTTGGAATTTGGAATTCAAATCTTTGTCAGCCAAACCGAAGGCTTTTAAAGTCAAGACTTCGTTAGTTTGAGGCGGGTAAAGAGGATTGAGGTTGGCTTCGAGGTGACCTTGGGCACGATAAGCTTGAATAAGTTGGTACACAGCAAGTTCTTTGTCAGACATGCCGAACTTACCTTCTTGGGCAAACTCAACACCTTCAAAAAAACTTCTCCACTCTGGCGCAAGGGATTCCGGTTTTGTTTTGAAATCCGTGTAAAGCTGTTCAATGTATTCAAGATTCGAGCTGTTGATACCACTGTTGTTCACAAAAAAATCCTCTCAAGATTTCCAGTCACTGATCTGGGTCCTTTTAGTAGCCTCAGTTTTTTCAAAAACTCGGGAGTTTGTAACGCGTTAATGCGCAGCAAAAACAAGAGTTTTGATATTCAAGGAAGCCTGGTCATGATAGCTCTTTTTTTACAGGAATTGAAGGAGTTTAAGCATGTACAAGTTGGTGCTTATTAGACACGGCGAGAGTGTTTGGAATCAGGAAAACCGCTTTACGGGTTGGCAGGACGTAGATCTTTCTGAAAAAGGTCGAGCAGAAGCACTAAAAGGTGGCAAATCTCTCAAAGAAAAAGGCTTTCAATTCGATGTTGCCTATACAAGCGTCTTGAAAAGAGCAATTAAGACTCTGAACTACGTGCTCGATGAAGTCGATCAAGTGTGGCTTCCTGTCCACAAAGAGTGGCGCTTGAACGAAAGACACTACGGGGCCCTTCAGGGTTTGAACAAATCAGAGACCGCAGCTCGTCATGGCGAGGAGCAAGTTAAGATTTGGCGCCGCAGTTACGATATTTTGCCTCCAGCGATGGAAACGAGCGACCCTCGCCATCCAAGTCATGATCCTCGTTATAAGCATGTGAATCCTCAACTTTTGCCTAGTGCCGAGTCTCTGAAAGAGACTGTTGCGCGCTTCTTGCCATTGTGGAACGACACCATTGCTCCCAAAATCAAATCCGGTGAAAAAGTCCTTATCGTTGCCCATGGCAACAGCTTGCGCGCGTTGATGCAGCATTTAGAAAATATGACTCCGGATGAAATCATGGGCGTCAATATGCCGACGGGTATCCCGATGATGTACGAGTTGGACGCTAACCTGAAAGTGATCAAAAAGGAATTCATCGGCGATCCGGATGAAGTTCAAGCAGCTATTGAAGCGGTGGCGAACCAAGGCAAAGCAAAGAAGTAAGGCCTGGGTCCTGCGCGACTCAGTAAGCTTAAAAATCCTTTAAACCATTTCGCCCATGTGTTTATATGGGCGCATGGGCATTTTACTTAAAAACATATCGACTCTTTTGACTTTAGAAGGCGCTGCCAAAAAAGACGGCCGCCGTATTACAGAGTCAGACCTTTCTATTTCTTCGAAACAATCCGTCCTGATTGAAAAGGATCGCATCGCCTGGATAGGCCCTACGGCGAAATTACCGAAAGCCTTTGCTGGAAAAAAAATTAAAGAGTTGGATATGAAGGGCCGAACGGTTTTGCCGGGGTTTGTCGAGTGTCATACGCATTTACTTTTTGCCGGGGATCGCGCTGCGGAATTTGAAATGCGCAATCAAGGCGTGAGTTATCAAGAAATCGCTGCCAAGGGCGGTGGAATTTTGTCGACGATGCGAAACACTCGTCAGGCGTCTGCGGCAGAGTTAATCAAAACGGGTCAAGACCGTTTGAATGCGTTCATTTCTCAAGGAGTCACGACGGTAGAGATCAAATCGGGCTACGCGCTGAACTTGAAAGATGAGCTGAAGGTTTTGCAGGCGGTGCAAAAACTAGAAGGTGCCCGAACTGTGGCGACCTTTTTGGGCGCCCATGCTTTGCCTCCTGAATATAAAACTTACGAAGATTATCTGGATTTTTTAGCCGAAGAAGTTTTACCGCAGGTTAAAAGAAAGAAGCTCGCCAATCGCGTAGACGTCTTTATTGAAAAAGGATTTTTTTCCAAAGAGGCCTCAGAGAAGTATTTAAGTCGCGCCAAGGAAATGGGCTTTGATATTTTGATTCATGCGGATCAAATGTCTTTAAGTGGGGGCAGTGATTTGGCGGTCAAACTGGGTGCTTTATCCGGGGATCACTTGTTGCAAATCTCGGATAAAGAAATCAAAGCTTTGGCAAAATCTGAAGTGACTTGTGTCATGTTACCAACAGCAGATCTTTACACTCGAACAAAATATCCTCCCGCAAAAGAGTTGATTGAAGCCGGGGCGCGTGTCGCTTTGGCGACGGATTTTAATCCAGGAACATCTCCAACTCAGGATTTGAATTTGGTGGGGTTGTTGGCGCGTTTGGAAATGAAGATGTCATTGCCTCAAGTTATAGCCGGTTACACAGTTGGTGCCGCTCATGCCTTAAACTTGCAAAAAGAAGTGGGCTCCATCGAAGTCGGCAAAAGTGCTGATCTTTTATGCATAGATCAGGATTGGCAGTGTTTGTTTTATAGTGTAGGTGAGCGCCCTAGAAAGACTGTTTTCACTCGAGGAAAGAGAGTTTTTGACAGTCTTAAATGATAAGGCGTGTCACGAAATTTAAGAATCTTAAAATTTCCTTTGAATTATGAGGTGGTTTCTTCCTAGTCTGGTGTTGTGAGTTCTGGGGGGGACAAGCGATATGAGATCATCGTATACCACTTTAATGCAGTCGAAATATTTTAATCCTGCGTTTAACAGTGCCATCTTTGATGGGCCAGTTCGCATTTACTTCGCGCAATTCCACGAAGCCTTGGCTATGAAAATCTACTTCATGATTCAGCAACAGCTGGCAAGTGAAGTGGTTAAGGCGAAAGAGGCTTCCAAAGCTTCTGGGGCAAACATCCTAGTGATGGTTTATCCGACGGATGAAGCGTTTCAATTGTCTTTCGAAGGTGTTGCTGCTCAGCACCCACTTCAAGTTGAAAAGTGGCATGAAGATATGATGATCGGTCTGCGTGGCCCTATTGAAGATGAGAAATTAGATCTTTTAATAGAGACCCTGCGCCTCACTATGAACAACTGGCGTCCAGCTCCGTTGATCAAAGCTAGCGCCACTGTCGAATTGTGATAGCATAAATATATGAATAATAGAGGTCAGATCGTGGTGGAGTACATTCTCCTCCTGGTCTTAGCAGTGGGACTTGCTGCGCTCCTGGTGAGCCAATTGGTCAGCCGTAATGCTGACAATCCTGGCGTATTGACCTCTAAATGGCATGAAATCATGACGGTTATCGGGGAAGACATTCCCGACTCTCACAA
>JBJTMR010000291.1:0-6066 GCA_046070625.1 Bdellovibrio sp.
GCCTGGGCATTCCCCAGGCTTTTTTTTTGCCTTCGGGGCGGGTGATTGAAAAGCGGCCAGCTGACTGCGTTGTCGGGCTCGCACTTGCTCTCCGGCGTACAGGCGTACGCCTACGTGGCAGCGCGAACCCTCCGCCTTGCATCTGACCGCTTTTGAATCACCCTTGGTTCTCGGTTTTTGATTTCTCGCTGCTTTTTGGCTGGGCCTTTGGCCTCCGCATTTTTTTAGCTCGCCTTTGGCGTCGCCATCGGGTCGCCTTTCTGGCTATTTCGCTTTCGAAGCAAAGATTTGGAGCTATAGGAAGGGATTTTCTGGCCGGCGAGAGGCCTTCGTCGGCGCCACGATGGCGCGAACCGGGCAACGCCCGGCGACGATCGAGCCCGGAAGGCGTGCCGACCAGAGGCCTGAAAAGCCCTTCCTATAGCTCCAAATCCCTCGCGTTACGACCTAGAGTAATAGTCAGAAAGGGCAATCCCGCCTTGGAAGCTTGAGGGGCTTGTGTTATACCTTCTGGCTATGGGAATTAAGCCTTTATCTCTTGAAGAGATCAAAAAAATGACGGTGGCGTGCCGTATTGCTGCCGATACACTTACTTATCTGGATAAATACGTCAAAGTTGGGATCTCCACTCAGGAGATTGATGAACTTGCTAATGACTTTATGATGACTCGCGGGGCGAAGTCCGCTTGTTTGGGTTATCATGGATATCCTAAATACACTTGTACATCGGTGAATGAAGTCGTCTGTCACGGGGTTCCTGATTCTTCAGTGATCTTGAAGGATGGCGATATTATCAATGTCGATGTGACATCTTGGATTGATGGTTTCTTTGGAGACACTTCCAAAATGTATATGGTCGGCAATGTTTCTGACGAAGCTCGTCGCTTGGTGGAAACTGCGGAAATGGCTCGTGACAAGGGGATTGAGGCAATCACTCCTCGTGGGTTCACTGGTGATATTGGTTTTGAAACTTACAAATACGTGACTCGCCAAGGTTATACCGTTGTTAAAGAAATCGGTGGCCATGGTGTGGGACGTATTTTCCACGAAGAACCTTTTGTTCCGGCATTCGGTAAAAAAGGAAAAGGCGATCGCCTGGTTCCTTTCCACTGTATCACGGTGGAACCGATGGTGAATCAAGGTGTTGAAGACGTAGTAGAATTCAACATCCCTGGCTCAAGCGTGAAGTATTACAACACGGCTGATAGTCTTTTGTCCGCGCAGTTCGAGCACACGGTGCTGGTGACTGATACCGGATACGAGATTCTAACTCTTCCATAAAAATTTAATACATAAAGGAAAATATAATGGCATTAACTACGACGAACGGAAAATCCGCTATGAAAAAAAATGCAAAACCTATGAAAGCCGCTATGACTGTGGCTCCTAAGACGACAACTCGTGACTTTATGGTCTGCAAAGAAGCGATGGAAAACCCAGAAGTTTTCGCTAAGCTTGCTAAATGGGGTCGTGAAGAAATCTCTATCGCTGAAACTGAAATGCCAGGTTTGATGGCTCTTCGTAAAGAGTACAAAAAACAACAACCTCTTAAAGGTGCAAAAATCGCTGGTTGCTTGCACATGACAATCCAAACAGCGGTGTTGATCGAAACACTTGTTGAGTTGGGCGCTGAAATCCGTTGGTCTTCTTGCAACATCTTTTCAACTCAAGATCACGCGGCAGTTGCTATTGCTGCTGCTGGTATCCCAGTATTTGCTTGGAAAGGTTTGACTGAAGAAGAGTTCAACTGGTGTATCGAACAAACTATCGTTGGTTGGGGCAAAGACGGCTACAACATGATCTTGGACGACGGTGGTGATTTGACGAACATGATGCACGAACCACGTTTCGTAAAAGAGATGAAGAAAATCATCGGTATCTCTGAAGAAACAACAACAGGCGTGCACAACCTTGAAGTTATGTTGAAAGCAGGAAAATTGAAAGTTCCAGCAATCAACATCAATGACTCTGTCACTAAATCTAAATTCGACAACTTGTACGGTTGCCGCGAATCACTTGCTGACGGTATCAAACGTGCAACTGACGTGATGGTAGCTGGTAAAATCTGCGTTGTTGCAGGTTACGGCGACGTAGGTAAAGGTTCTGCGCACTCATTGCGTGGTCTTGGCGCTCGCGTTCTTATCACTGAAATCGATCCTATCTGTGCATTGCAAGCGGCAATGGAAGGTTTCGAAGTAACAACAATGGACGAAGCGGCTCCGCAAGGCGACATCTTCGTAACTGCGACTGGTTGCTGCGATATCATCACAGAAAAACATTTCACTAAAATGAAAAACAACGCGATCGTGTGCAACATCGGTCACTTCGATATCGAAATCGATATGGCTTGGATCAACAAAAATTCAAAAGTGCGTGAAGTAAAACCACAAGTTGATATCCACACTTTGAAAAACGGCAACCAAATCATCATCCTTGCAAAAGGTCGTTTAGTGAACCTTGGTTGTGCGACTGGTCACCCAAGCTTCGTTATGTCGAATTCATTCACGAACCAAGTTTTGGCTCAAATGGAACTTTTCAACAACCGCGATAAATACCAAAACATCGCAGTTTACCGTTTGCCAAAACACTTGGACGAAAAAGTGGCAGCACTTCACCTTGGAAAATTGGGCGTGAAACTGACTAAGCTGACTCAAAAACAAGCTAAGTATTTGCACACAAATCCAAACGGTCCGTTCAAACCAGAACACTACCGTTACTAATCGGCGGACGCCGGCGTGCCTCGGCGGATGCCGGCAGTGCCGGAAGGCACGCAAGCTGAAGCAAAAACAAAAAAGGGAGCTGTCTCAGCTCCCTTTTTTTATTCTCATTCACGGCGTCTTATTCAAGTTCTTCATCACGAGCGGATAGGCGCTCAAGTCGCCTTTTAGGCGAGCCTTCAAAGCCGCTTCGATTTGCGGCAGGTCTTTTTTGTATTTCTTCGCAAATGATAAATAAAGCGGTGTCTCTAGGAAAGCCTCATTCATTGTCTTGATTTTTTGGTTCGCTTTGTCGATGGATTTCAGCGCAGAGGCACCCACTTCCTCTACAGCAAGGCAGTAATCAGCATGCTTACTTAACAACATCAACATGCAGTGATAGGGATTGTTGGCCAAGGTGTACTTGATGTGTCGTCTGTCGGCTTCATTCATAATTTTGAGATTGTTTTGGGGAATGGCCGCATGGAATTTATCCAGAGTCTGCATGGAAAAATCTTTCAGATCTTTGCGATAGAACACTTTGGCCTGGGTGTAGATCAGTGGAAAGGACGTCGACACGACTTTGTCACGATGTTTGTGGATTCCTTTGTCGTCATAAGAAATTGCGTCGACGTCTCCGTCGATCAACATATCCAGAGTATTTTTCGTCTGGATCGTCGTTAGTTCCATTTTAAATCCAGCGTCCTTTAACGCTGCCGCGACAAGTTCATTATACTGAACAATGGCTTCGACTCTTGCCACCTTAAAGGGGACACCCATTTTTATGACAGTATCAGCAAAGGCCTGGGATGCGAGTATTGCCGACACAAAGATTATGATTTTATACATGATAAGGATTTTAGGCCTCTTGCCAAAAAGACTCAAGATTCCGTCGGGACTTTTGTTAGACAACTGATGACAGTTCATCTAAAAAAAAAGCCCCGCTTTGAGGCGGGGCTTTTGGAAAAAATACTTTACTGATTGTAGTACAACTTCAACTCAACCCGTCGGTTGGTCAGACGTCCTGCATCTGTGTTATTTGTCGCAATCGGCTGCGATTCACCGTAACCGATAGCTTCAACTTGATCATTACCTAGATTAAATTTCTTACGCAAGATCTTCGCCACGGCTTCAGCGCGAGCTTGGCTTAGGCGTTGGTTGTATTCATCCGAACCCACGTTGTCGGTGTGACCGATAACGATGATTTTTTTGATTTTAACCTCGGACAAGTTTGCGACGTTTTGTTCAAGTTCTTTGGTTGAAGCTTTGGTCAAATTGCTTGTGTTGAAATCGAAGTTCAAGTTTTTCAAGACCACCGCTTTGGCGGGTTTGGGAACCGGAACGACGTGAACTGTGGATTCAGCTGTGGCGCCATTGCTATCACGAACCGTTACTTTTACATCGCCTGTTTTTAGCGGTGCACGGTAAATAAGAGTTTCGCTAGAGATACTACCAAAGTTTGTCGAACTCAATGTGGCCGTGTAAGGAGCACTTCCGCCAGTTGCTGAAAGTTGTGCGACACCACCAGTATAAACAGTTATATCTGCTGGGGTCACAGTCAAAGGATCGGCCAGAGGTGCTGGAGCTGGAGGAGCGGCAGTGGCTTCGCCAATGTGAATTGGAACAACGGCCGTATCACCATTTGCATCGGTAACGATCAACTCGTCTTCACCGATTTGATCGTAGGCTGTGAATTCCATATTGCTTTGGTCAAAGTAACCCATATTGCGTGTCACTTTGTAGCTATACGGTGTGGTCCCACCAGTCACGGTGATGGAATCTTTTTCAGCCGGAGCAAGGTGCAATTCGTAAGGAGTCACTGCCAAAGTTGAGTTGCTGTTTTTTGAAGTCGCAGAAGACTTCGAACCAAACGTGAAGAAGTGATTGATCCCGGCATAGACACGGTACTCTGGAGCTAAACCTTCTGGAATAACTTCTGCGGTGGCACCGAAGTGCAACCACCAGTTTCTAGCCAATCGGTATTTACCCCCAAGAAGCGCTTCCAGGGAATCGATATATTTTTGATCAGGATGGTTATCCTTAGCCATCGCATGAGAGCCGAAAAGTTCGGCATGGAGGCGCCATCTTTTTGAAAGGCCCGTCACATAGCCCGCAGAGGCGATGACTTGGTCGCCCACCGGTAAGAAGTAATCGTTCGCAGTGGCATCGCCTGGAGTGCGTTTACGGTAGCCTACGTTGAAGCCATAACCGCTGTCTCTGTCGCGTTGGTCCCAAATAAACTCGATATTCCAAATTGGTGCCGGAGAGTTCCCAATATACGGATTGTCTTTTGACGTGGTCAGATCTGTAGATCCCGCAACGGCAAAGCCGCCAGTTTTTTGTTGAGAGATATTATATTTAGCGCCAATACGATGACTGTTGATCCCTTGGGAAACAAAAATATCCCGAGTTTGGCCGCCATCAGGTTCTTGCTTAAAGTATCCTGGCATAGAGTAAGTCAGTTCAAAGTTCTGCGTCACGCCCCAAGCAAAGATCAAATCAAATGTCAGAGCTTTGTCTTTATAGTCGACATATTTTGGCTGTACCAAATTGTCATAAACACTGAATTCATTGCGAACATAAGCAGAAAAAAATCCGATATTGAAATAGTTTTTTTCCAATGTTTGCGAAGAATGAATATTCTGGAAAATCAAAGAATCCGGATTCGGTGCAAGGGTTTGCATGTTTCCAAGGACGTTGGCCTTCGATTCAATGGAAGTAAGCTGCAGCAGAAAAAGACAGCCAAGCAAAAAGATTCTTTTGTTAATCATGAGACTCCATTTGGTTACGGTACGCTTCATACTAATGGTAGCTATGAGAATTGCGGCCTGACAACCAAATAGAGTGAGATAAACAAGAAATCATCTTTAGTGATGAGTTGACTCCTGCACCGGATGAGATGGCGATTTTGCCAGGGGAGCCACGAGGTCAGCTTTTTGTGTGCGACTGACAAATTTCCAACCCATAGAGATTCGGCGAACTTTGTCGTTTTTGAATGATCCAGACGCCAAAAGCTCCAGGTGATTTAGATCCAGCACCAAATATTCGGCATCAATAAAGGCCGTGTCTATATCGTCGCCTTCACGCACGACGACGTTAAACAGAATCTGGCGTTTTCCAGCAAGAGATCCTCCATGCAGTTCTTTTAAAAAAAACTGACGAAGCTTGTCCCAGTTGTTGAATTTTCCGTAAGGACTTTCAAAATTCAGAGCTCCCTTCGACCAACAATCCATCAGGGCTTCTTCATTACCGTGGTCAAGCGCGTTGTTATAGCGAGAGCACAGATCCAAAATTTCGAAACGGTCGTTGGCTGAAAGCATGGACATAAGTTCCTCCTGGTTGTCGTAGAAGGATCTTATTCACTTGAAGC
>JBJTMR010000292.1:0-5782 GCA_046070625.1 Bdellovibrio sp.
GAATCGGCAAACGTTCTTTATTGCTAAGCGTTAACCACTCTTGCTGTTCAATAAATACTTTGCCATCTTGAGGACTTACCAAACCAGATAATGTCTTCAGTAGTGTCGTCTTACCTTGACCACTTGGGCCAACAATCACGAATGATTCCCCTGCTTGAATCTCCAAATTCACATTTTTTAAAACCACGTGTGAATCAAAAGACACAGTCACATCTTGCAGCCGTATAATGCTCATAGAAGCCTCATCCTTAGCGGGCCGCTCGTCCTGCGCCCAGCGGTAATCCTTGTCTATATTCTTGATTTGATATTGAATGGGGCCTTGAACGCAAGTTTTAAATTTTTTCATTCATTCTAGTACTTTGTGACGTTGGTTTTTCCTTTATTCGACCGATAAGCAGGACCGAAAAAACAAGGTCACAAAGTACTGGCCATTCTTAAGGAGATTCATCATGGCTCATCAAAGAAAAAAAATCGCCGTTATCGGTGCTGGTTTCGTAGGTTCTACAACTGCTCACTGGGCAGCTCAAAAAGAACTTGGCGATGTTGTTGTTCTTGACGTTAACGAAGGTGCAGCGATCGGCAAAATGTTGGATCTGGCACAAGCGTCTGCAATCGAAATGTTCGATACTCGCGTTAAAGGGACTAGCAAATACGAAGATATCGCTGACTCTGACGTTGTTATCATCACTGCAGGTATGCCACGTAAACCAGGCATGAGCCGTGACGAGCTGGTTGGCATCAATGCAAAAATCGTTAAAGATGTTTGCGAAGGCGTAAAAAAATTCGCTCCAAACTCATACGTAATTGTCGTTTGTAATCCAATGGACGTTATGGCTGTTTACGCTAAGCAAATTCTTGGTTTCCCTCGCGAACGCGTGTTGGGCATGGGTGGTTGCTTGGATTCAGCTCGCTACCGCACATTCATCGCTGAAGAACTTGGTGTATCTGTTAAAGACGTAACTGGTATCGTAATCGGTAACCACGGTGACGCGATGATGCCTTTGGTTCGCCACACTTCTGTAGCTGGTATCCCTCTTACAGAAATGTTGCCTGCTGATAAAATCGCAGCCATCGTAGCTCGCACAAAACAAGCTGGCGCTGAAATCGGCGGCCACTTGAAAACTGGTTCTGCTTACTATGCTCCAGCACGTGGCGCAGTTGAAATGGCAGAAGCAATCCTTAAAGACCAAAAACGCGTTCTTCCAGTTGCAGTTGAATTGACTGGTGAGTTCGGTGTTAACGAAGGCTTGATGGTTGGCGTTCTTGCAACTGTTGGCGGTAAAGGTATCGAAAAAGTTCACAAGTTCGAAATGAACCCAGCTGAACAAGAAGAATTCAAAAAATCAGTAGATGCTGTTCGCGCTCTAGTATCCGCTCTTAAAACTGTTCAGTAATTGAAGGAATTAAAATGAATATTCATGAGTATCAGGCCAAAGAAGTCTTGAGAAAATTCGGAGTAGCAACGCTTAAAGGTAAGCTTGCTCACTCTCCAGAAGAAGCTGTTGCTGCTGCGAAAGAAATCGGTGGATCTGTTTGGGTTGTTAAAGCCCAAATCCACGCTGGTGGTCGCGGTAAAGGTGGCGGTGTTAAAGTTGCTAAGTCTTTGGACGAAGTTTCTGATTTCACTAAAAAAATGATCGGCATGACTTTGGTGACTCACCAAACAGGCCCTGAAGGTAAAGTTGTTCAAAAAGTTTTCATCGAACAAGGTTGCAACATCGCTAAAGAATACTATGTTGCTTGCTTGATCGACCGCGCGACTGGAAGAGCTGCAATGATGGCTTCTTCTGAAGGTGGTATGGATATCGAAGAAGTTGCTGAACACAATCCAGACGCGATCATCAAAGTCGACATCGATCCAACGGTTGGTTTGATGCCTTTCCAAGCTCGCGAATTGGCTTTCAAAATCGGTATGGCCCCAGAAATCGTAAACAAAGCTACGAAATTCTTCACCGGCCTTTACAACGCGTTCATCGCAACTGATTGCTCTATCGCAGAGATCAATCCACTTGTTGTAACTAAAGAGAACGACGTTCTTTGCTTGGATGCTAAAATGAACTTCGACTCTAACTCTTTGTTCAGACATCCAGATATCGTTGAAATGCGCGACTTGAACGAAGAAGAACCTTCTGAAATTGAAGCTTCTAAGTTCGACCTAGCGTTCATCAAACTTGATGGCAACATCGGTTGCTTGGTGAATGGTGCAGGTCTTGCGATGGCAACTCTAGACATCATCAAATTGCATGGTGCTGAGCCGGCAAACTTCTTGGACGTTGGCGGCGGCGCTAACAAAGAGAAAGTAACTGAAGCGTTTAAAATCATCCTTAAAGACAAAAACGTTAAAGGCATCTTGGTTAACATCTTCGGTGGTATCATGAAATGTGACATCATTGCTGATGGTGTGATCGCTGCTTCTAAAGAGCTTGGCTTGAAAGTTCCATTGGTTGTTCGCCTTGAAGGTACAAACGTAGAACTTGGTAAAAAAATGTTGAAAGAGTCTGGCTTGAATATCACTCCAGCCGACAACTTGACTGATGCAGCTAAAAAGATCGTTGCTGCGATTAAAGGATAAGCGAACATGGCAATTCTTATTAACAAAAACACAAAAGTAATCTGCCAAGGTTTCACTGGTGCTCAAGGGACTTTCCACTCTGAGCAAGCATTGGCATACGGAACTAAAATGGTTGGTGGTGTAACTCCAGGTAAAGGTGGCACTACTCATATCGGTCTTCCAGTGTTCAACACTGTGAAAGAAGCTAAGGCAGCTACTGGTTGCAACGCTTCTGTGATCTTCGTTCCACCTCCATTTGCTGCTGACTCTATCATGGAAGCTGTTGATGCTGATTTAGATCTTGTGATCTGTATCACTGAAGGCATCCCAGTTTTGGATATGGTCAAAGTAAAAGAATACATGAAGGGTAAACGCACTCGTTTGGTAGGACCTAACTGCCCAGGCGTTATCACTCCAGGCGAATGCAAAATCGGTATCATGCCAGGTCACATCCACAAAGCGGGTCGCATCGGCGTTCTTTCTCGCTCTGGAACTTTGACTTACGAAGCTGTTGGTCAATTGACTGCACTTGGTATCGGTCAATCTACTTGCGTAGGCATCGGTGGTGACCCAGTGAACGGAACAAACTTCATCGACGTTTTGAAATTGTTCAATGAAGATCCAGATACTGACGGCGTTATCATGATCGGTGAAATCGGTGGCTCTGCAGAAGAAGAAGCTGCTGAATACATCAAAGCTCACTTCAAAAAACCTGTAACTGCGTTCATCGCGGGTGCTGCGGCTCCAGCTGGTAAACGTATGGGTCACGCTGGTGCGATCATCAGTGGTGGCAAAGGAACAGCTGAGGCGAAGTTCGCGGCTCTTGAGGCTGCTGGTTGCAAAATCTCCCGTTCCCCTGCGGACATGGGTGTGACTATGCAATCTATGCTTAAAAAGTAGTTATCTACACTTCGGCATCGAAGTAGTTTATCGTTAGAGATAAGCTTCAAAACCCACGGCTAGACCCCGTGGGTTTTTTTATGCCTGGACCATCATCAAGATCCACCTGGATTTCTTCAGAAGCCCCGTGAGAAAGCCGAACAATAAGCATGTCTTACGTTTTATTTTTGCTAGTCACTTTTTTGCAATTCTATGGATTCTTTGCTCAGGCGGCAGATTGTCGAAATGCAAACTCCACGTTAGGTAATCTCAATAGTTACATTGCAAAGTCAGCCCGTGATAAGGATCTCAGCCCTCAAATCTTAGCCGCTCAGCAACTTATTAAGGATTGTATCAACTTAGGCAGCAAGGGCATGAATGACGATTTCTATAATCGAATGCTCGCAGCCACACGCCAAGCCGAAGTGTTTCGAAGACTTGAACAGATCGAAGTCTATGCCCAGTTTGGCGACGTGCAAGGTCTTGTCAATGATCTAAAAAACTACATTAGAACCACGGGAACGTCACCACTGCCCAATCCAAGTATTCTCGATAACTTCGTCAATGTCGGGCGCAGAGCAATGGCCCAAGAAAAGAAAAGCTGTTCAGGTGTCGACCTCAGGCCAGCCATGGGACCTCCTCGAAGCCAGGACTCCATGGGATGGTGCTATGCCTTCACAGTGGCTGATCTCGTATCATATAAACTCAAGAAGCAAGTGTCCGCTGCTGATATTGCGCTCTCTTACAATCAAGGAGTGCTTTCTGATACCCTTCGTATTTTTGGGTCGACAGAAGATCAATTTAGCGGAGGCTTTACGACCAGCGCCTTTAAAAGTGCAAAAAAAGCTGGATATTGCCTTGAAAAAGATCTGCCCAGTGAAGACAATTCCGGAGCGGATTTGAAAACTCGTCTGACGGCGGTCGACAATATGGGCAGACTTGCCGTCAATGGACAAGTGAGCTGCGATCAATTCTATAAAAAAGCCAGCAGCATGTTTCCTAATGTTAAAATTGAAGATATGCGCGCCATTTTGTCACAGTCCTCTCGTGATGATTACTTCAAAAAGCTTGTCGACAAAACTTGTAAGAACCGCATTAGTGGGCAAAATCTGGATATGGCGTACATGCTTAATTTGGATGATTCTTCTTTCGGAAAAAAAATCGATGCACAATTATCAGCGAAAAACCCAGTCGAATTCGCATATGATTCATCTATTCTTGAAGATGCACGGGGAAAAGAGGGACGCACCGATCATTCGAGCGTCATCGTGGGGCGCAGATTCAATCAAAGCTCCGGTCAGTGTGAATATTTGATTCGAAACTCCTGGGGCAAAAGCTGCGGCTTTTATGATTCTAGCTACGCTTGCGAAGGTGGGAACGTTTGGATTCCAAAGGCAAAAGTATTAAAAGGAGCGCGCGATGCTACGTATCTTAAATAGCACTCTGGCAATTCTTCTTTTTGGTTTCAACGCCCATGCGCTCACTTGCGAATCAGGGAAAATTCGTTCTTTCACGAACTTTGAAGAACATATTACTGAAGCAGAGTATTGCTACAACTCAGACTTCAATGAGCTCTATTCAAAGTCTTGTGAAAACCAAAAATGCAGTGCCTTTGAATCTCAAGAAGTCATTGTCCCAAAAGATTTGAAGACACACGGCTTTGGTACTCCAGGCTTTAAGCTTTGCCGCCGCCTAAGCGGCAAGCCGGAAATCATTGATTTTTGGGCAAACGGAGAATGGCAACATCTTGATCGCTGCAGTTTTGAAGATGGCTATGTAGATACAGGCGTCCTCTATAAGTTCTATTTAAAACCTTAAAGATTATAATCTGGATCAACCTTATAAAGCGCAAACGGATCAAAATCTGCGGCTTTAAGGCGCTTTTTCTTATTATACTTTTCCCAACGTTCTGCCATCGCAAATGGATCGTGGCTAATCCCACCAGTAAGCAGTTGCTCCTTTAAATCATTGGGAATCGGTCTTTCAGATGAAGCCCTTCGAAATACCAATTTAGCTTTCCCGAAACCTTTCTGCTTCGAAAAATTTAAGTCTTCCGTGCTAGCCAAAAATTCAAACTTCGCTTGAAACCGAACACTTTTTCCAGATGGATTCCTCTTCTCTCGAGGAAATTCCTCCATCAATCCTTTGCGCAAAGCTCTTAAGGCATGAACTTTCAATATGGAATCAATTGCAGATACCTTGACGGTCTTATCAACAAAGCGACCATTCGGACCGACTTCAAACTCAACATATACGTAACCAAAATGGTTGTACTGAGCCAAGAGGGAATCAAACATCAACTGTTGATCTATTCGTTCAAACACCTGATGAAAGTAAGACCATTGATCCGTT
>JBJTMR010000293.1:0-16774 GCA_046070625.1 Bdellovibrio sp.
AAAGACACGCGAGCCGTCATTGATTCCATTTTAGATGATCAGACTCTTCGTGCCGATACCTCCACGAATGATTGGCGCATTGGCGAAACTCTTTCAGTTGATTCTCAACAAGCCGCTGCAGGCGTTATTGGTTTTGTGGAAGTTATTGGTGTTTCCAACAAAGAGGACGGCACTTACGAGATCACGTGTAAGTTATTGCGCCAGTCTCGGTTGCATATCATTCAGGTCGGCGATCACATCTCTCATATTGATCTTTCCAGTACCAACGAAAAATACTCGGGTACGACGGACCTTATTGTGAAGCGTAAAGGGAAAGGTATTTCTTCAAAGTATAAACCCATTTTTACTCAAGGTGTGGCTGTCGGCGAAACCGCAGAGACGCTGTGGGAAGGGGAGTACTTGCTGACTTGGTTCGGACAGGTCAATTATGGTGTTAAAGACTGGTTGTCCGTAAACACCATCGTTCCCGCAGACATCGCCCAAGCGTGGAATGGAGCTGCAAAAGTTCGGGCCTATCGATCAGATTCCAATGTGTTTTCAGTTGGGGTCAACGGTGCTCATGTTCCAAGTCTGGACACGACGACGCTGAACTTTACTGTGTATTGGGATTCTATTTCTTCTGAAAGCGTTGTCTCTCATACATTATTTACGGTCGCTGCGATGAGCTTTGAAAATGCGGGCGACATCACAGCCGTTAAATCCCTGGGAACTTCATCCTTCCAAACGGGGTACGAGTTTATTCTTGGGGACTGGGATCGCGTGCTTTTAGGTCCCAGCTACAACTTTGAAACAAAAGCACTGGGTGGCTATTTGACTTACCTGAAGATTTGGAATCGTTTCCATTTCAGCATGTCGGTGAACTCAACAAATGTGTCGTCATTTAAGCTCTCACCGGTCGACGGTTATTACTTCCTTTTTGACATGTACTGGAGATTCTAGGTCATGAATAAGTTTTTTGTGTCCACTCCATTGGGGTTCGAAAATACAGCACTGACGGAAATGAAAGAAGTGTGGCCTTACCTCTTAGGCAAGGATGCAAAAACTCATTCATTGCCTTTCCCTGAAGTGGAGCTTCATCAGGGGGGCTTGGAGTTTGAGACCGAGCTGTTCGTAGCATTGCAATTGAATTTCTTTTTGAAAACTGCCAACCGTATGCTGTTGCGAATGACTTCTTTTCGCACGAAGGATCTGCCAAAGTTTTATCAAAAATTTAAAGCCCTTCCTTGGAAGGAATATCTTCCGCACGGCCATGTCGAGTGGGAAGTTGCTGCACAAAAAAGCCGTCTGAATAATGAAAAGCGTCTGCAAGAAAGTGCTGAAAAAGCGTTGAGTGAAATTTTTGCTGGTAATTCGGGGGCCGCTCCCTGCGCGTCTATTTATATTCGTATGGAAGATGATCTTTGTACGATCAGTCTCGACAGTACGGGTGAACACTTGCACAAGCGCGGCTGGTCGGTGTTGAAAGGCGAAGCCCCTCTTCGGGAGACTATCGCCGCAGAGCTTTTGCGTGAAATGATTGGTGAAGAAACTCCGGCAGAAATCCATTCCGTGACCCTGTGTGATCCTATGATGGGGGCGGGGACATTTTTGACCGAGGCCCGTAGTTTGTGGGCGGGACAATTTCAGAGAGAGTTTGCTTTTAAAAACTGGAAGAAGTGCCCGAAGTTATTTTTATCACCCAGTTTTTCGTTGAATTATGAAATGTCCTCCAAGGCGCCGTTTAAGGCATTGATTGGCTGTGATCTTAACGCGGAAATGTTGCCGGTGACCCAAAAGAACTTCGACGAAGTTGAAGCTCAGTTGAAGTCCCATCAGCGCGACCGTTTCCAGAGCACACCCCTTGAACTTAAGCACCAAGATGCCTTAAAGGGACCAGCTTTTTCTGCCACTCCTTTATGGATGGTTGTAAATCCTCCTTACGGGGAGCGTTTGCCGGTGGCGGGCCGGGGTGGGGTTAAGGTATTGGCTTCGGAGCTCTGCCGTCTTTATAAGCCCCAAAAACTGGGGATCCTTTATCCCGATAAAGAGAGGGTTCAGCCCGTTCCTGAGGGGTACCAGGTCCTTAAAGAGCTTAAAATCAATAACGGCGGCCTACGTTGCCTGTTTACTATTTTGACACCACTGTAATTT
The DNA here is from genome assembly GCA_046070625.1 of Bdellovibrio sp. Lineage (GTDB taxonomy): Bacteria > Bdellovibrionota > Bdellovibrionia > Bdellovibrionales > Bdellovibrionaceae > Bdellovibrio. The sequence goes on from JBJTMR010000293.1 coordinate 2,131, forward strand.
TTAAGGAAGGCTGGCGGAATTTCAAGTTTCAGGTTAGATTCCTGAGCCATGAAAACAATGACTGTCCTTTCCGCATTATTCGTTTCAGCAGCACTTCTCACAACGGCTTGCACTCCTCGAGACGTCAAGGTCGTTGATGGTCAAGTTCGCGCCAAAATTCTAGAGAAAAAGAATCGTGGTAAAGGCAGTTTCAACAGCACTGATTTTAAAGTCGGCGCTTATGCCATGTCCGCATTCTTAATGGAAAAACAAATCGAAGCAATCGAGCTTGTGCGTTTGTCTGCGGGTTACGGCGACGCTGTAAAAACTCAATATCAAGTTTCCAGTAAATCAGAAGCTGCAGTTAAAATCGAGAGTACTCAAGGTGACCTTGAGTATGCTGGCGGCAATGGGGCCTTTAAAGGCAAAATGTCTAAGTCGTTCGATGCAACTGTGACTAAAGAAGCAGGCGCTTTGAAAGCCCTGACAATTAAGGCCTACGATATCAAGTCTTCAGCGGACTCTTTAGATAAAGACAAAAATTATTTAAACCTGCGCGAGAGCTTTTACGAGCTTAATTTAGCGAATGTTGCAGGTAGTGATACCGCTGTGGAAATCAATGTGACAATCAAAGGCAGCATCAATGGTTCTTTGGGACAAAAAGGCAAAACATCTAATTTCTCTGTGTCCTTAGTGTTGAACGTGGATAAAGCTTCCTTGGCGGCAAATGATGTGAAAATCAACTCGATCAATGCCACGTCTACGTACGAAGCTTCCAATGGCGACAGAAAGTTTACGACAGCCATCGCGGGTAATAACTTAGCACTTCAAGCTGATGGTCTTTGCAATAAGTTGAATGGTTCCGCAGCCATCACGACGGATAAATCGAAAAAAGTAATTTCCTTTGACGGGGACGTTATTAAGATCGGCGACAGATGGACAAGCCAGCTTGCGACTTGCGGTAAACGCCCAACAGTCGATTTGAGCCGTTTGTTGGTTTACTAAGTTTTTTTAAATTACGCCATGTGGGTCGGCTCGTTCAGAGCCAAAAAAAAGCCGCTTTCATTAAGCGGCTTTTTTTATGTCTATTTTTTCTTGCTAGCTTTGCTCTTTTTAACAGGAGCTTTTTCTGCGGGCTTTTCTTCCTTGATCGGAGTTTTTGCCTCGCTTCTTTGTTTCAAACGAACATACAAAGGGAAGTGGTCCGAAACGCCTTCGTTGCTTTCGGAGTCCCAACGTTTTGGATACTTCCCTTTATAAAGGTGAACTGGGTTATAACGGATCACATCGATAGTTCCCGGTTCCATTTGATAAGAACCTGTTCCGTCAGCTAGCAAAGCCGGGCTGTAAACCTGAGCATCAAGGAAAGACCATGATTTACGATAGTTGTGAGTTCCCGGGCATTCTTTGCAACCCACAAAATGGGAAACAGCTCCGCCTTTGCTTAAAATATCTCTGAAGATATGAGCTTTTTCTTCCTCTTCGTGGGAGATATTCAAGTCACCACCGAAGACCACCATGGCATTCGGGCCTTTCGCCTTCATTAAGTCTACCGCAAACTGTGCGATTTGTTGGCGCCAGTAGGTTGGGTTTGATTGGGATGGGAAATGGCCGACTAGGAAGGTAATAGGATCGCCATTGGGCGCTTTCACAGTGACTTCGAGGATGCGACGAGAGCGCTCCATCCATTCTTTGTCTTTTGCATTTTCAGGCTTCCAAGGGATTGGGTGTAAAACGGGTTTACCTACCACTGGGAAACGAGACAGGAAGGCCACGTTAATACCGCGCTTATCTGGCCCATCGATGATCACTTGAGTTATGTATTTAGCATCCTTAAGGTGGTCGTTGAGCTGTTTAAGAACGACATCACTTTCAATTTCCATAATCATAAGGTTGTCTGGACCACGGCCATCAATACCCATGACAACTTTTGATATGTTCGTCAGCTTTGTATCCAGAGCATCTGGAGTCCAATTCGTGTTTAAGCACTCATTCTGACGGTAGGGGCTGTCATTTTCTTTGACACAGGCTTCGCGAAGGGATTTATCGCCTTCTTTCATATAGCGAGGCAGGTAGGTCTCGTCGTTGTGCCCAGGAGTTTTCACTGTGTCGAACAGGTTCTCCATATTAAAGGACATCACGCTGACTTCGTTGTCAGCGATAGGTGGCAGGTCCCATTTTTTCTTCGAAAAAGAAACGGCACAGCCCGTGATAAATACGAATACAAGAACAAGAATCAGATTCTGAAATAGACGCGTGTTTTTCATGGGGATCAGCCTATGGGTTTTAAGTCTTCATCTCAAGCGTAAAGCGTCTAAAGATTCAGTTCAGACGTACCCTGTCTAAACTTTGGTTATTGTGTAATGCGGGGCACTATGGCATAACTTTGATGAATTTTGTCGGGACTTTTTAAGGAGATAGAGATGTTTAAAAAAGCATTGGCAGTCTTAATCGCTTCAACTTGTGTGACCACGACGTCTTTTGCCGCTGTGTTGGATGGTGATAGCGCGGGTCTTAATAGCTCTATTTCGGGGAAGTTGAACGACTGGGCGCTGACGTTTTTCTCGATTGCTTCTCAAGGTAATATGAAGCCCGGCAAGACGGCGACCTCGGATCGTGCCGTTGATAGTTATAACTATATTTCTGCTAACTATAAGTTGGATTCTCGTCAAAAAGTGGCGATGAATTTCCCTTTCTATTTTAATACAGCAGGGCAGAATGAATACGGCGATCAAGCCACTTCAGATTTCTCCTTAGGTGACATCCACGTTGCATACTCGAATTACGATTTGGGTTATTTCGGAGACATCGATTTGTCGGGCAAAGCAAAAGTATATTTGCCGACAAGCAAACCGTCTCAGTCTCAAGGGTTGATCACGAAAATTCGTTTAGAAGGTTATGCGGATTATCAGATCTCTCGCAAGTGGAGTGCGGCCTACATTGCGAAACCAGATATCTATTGGCAAAGCCAAACCGCAAACTTGAACGACTCTATTCCTCAGTTTGATGACGGAACCTATGTGACAGATCCTCGTCAGGCCAATAAACAGTTCGGTCTTGAGCACTATCTGCAATTCCAATACGACGTGAATTCAGTGGTCAGCTTTACTACTAAAACAGGCTTCAATGAATCATGGTACCATTACTCTGCGGTTGAAGACGTGGGGGGAGATCACACCACGGCTCTGCGCTTGGGTCTCAGTATGTGGATTCGTCCGGCGCGTGGGTTGTCTTTCACTTTGGGCGTTAGCAACGACACAATCTTGAACTCATACAGAGGCCAAGATGTCGCTATCTGGCAGCCTTTCAACACACAATACAGTTTGATGACGAATGCTTATTTGTTCTAGATTTTAAAATGGTGATGTTCGTTTGAAAGCGGGTTGGTGAATTCCAACTCGCATGCTGTGAGTTCTATTCTTTCTTCTTCCCACTGTTTTTTAGCGCCATAAGTATGATCCCCTTTGACGGGTGCTTTTTCAAACCCCATTTGTGCGCGGATTTGATGCGTTCTTCCTGTGTGTAGCAGGATTTTAACTTCGTTATATTCAGAATCAATTGATGTGCTGTCGAGAATTTCCAGCAGGCATTCTTGCCATTTTTCTTTGGCTTCTTTGGCGACGGTTTTTGGTGCGCGTGGAGACGGCTCCATGTAATGCTTCAGCGTTTTCTCTGAAGGAACCGGGCCTTCAATAATAGCACGATAGATTTTTTTAATTTCTCTGGCGATTAGAATTTTATTAAAGGCTGTTTGGAATTCCACAGTCTTTGCATAGACAATCAAACCATTGGTTGGAACATCCAAGCGATGCGTAATATATAGCTTCGTACCCAGAGCTTCTTCCATGTAGGCCTGAAAGTTTTCTTTCAAATTATCCACGCTTCCGTGGACAGGGATGCCCGAGACTTTGTTTGCGACGACGAAGTCCTTGCTTTCATAAATCACACGAGCTTTAAAATTGATGTCGCCTTTCGGGAAGCGGCGGGGCTTTGTGTGGACTCGCAAATAGTCGCCGGCAGAAACCGAGGAATTTTCTTGAAGGCGGTTGTGATTTAAATAAATTGCCCCAAGGTTAAGCAGAAAGTGAACTTGTTGAGAATTAAGCTCCGTCTGTTGCATTAAAACGTCATCAACCAGCCCCGACGTGGGGCTGATAATGTGTTTAACTCCGTATTCAAATCCTCTTGCGCTCTGCATACTAATCCTAACCAGGAAACTACACTTAGCACGGCGTGACGTGGGTGTTCAAGTGGGATAACTTCCTCCATAGTAAGTGCCTAGGAGAATTTCGCTTTGGAATTTGCTAACGAGCCGATCTTTCAGTGGATGTCTCAGTTTGCGTACCAGCCGGGGACTGTTTATATCGCCCTTGTTGGTATGATGCTGCTTTCAGCTATTGGTTTGCCATTACCTGAAGAGATGACTCTCATCAGTGTGGGAGTCTTAGCGTTTATGGGTGCGAATCCTCAGCACTTTCCGCCTCCTTTTGTAGGTGCTCCTGTGGTGAATGTGCACACGGCCGCAGCGATAGCCTTTCTGGCTGTGTTCTGTAGTGATATTCTCATATATACGATAGGTCGAGTCTTCGGCCGTAAGCTCTTATATCATCCGCGAGTTCACAAAATGTTCCCACCACATCTAATGAAGCGTGTGGAAGAGTGGACTCATAAATACGGTACATATGCTTGCGGTATCTTCCGTTTTACTCCGGGAATTCGTTTCCCAGGTCATTTGGCGTGCGGCATGTTGCATTTCCCAGCATGGAAGTTTTTGCTTATTGATGGACTTGCGGCATTGATCAGCGTCCCAACGCAAATTTATTTGTTAGCCCACTATGGGGAGCCTATTTTGAACAAGCTCCGCCAGTTCAAATTGGTAGTATTTGCAGTTATTGCAGTTCTGCTGATTTATTTCTTGTTTAAAAAAATCCGTGAAAAAATGAAAGCCAAAGCGGCTTAAATAAAAAAGCTCAGGAGCGACCCCCCTGAGCTTTTTTTATATCTAAATCTGTCGGAAAGTTTTGAAGAAAGCTATTCGCAGAAAGAGGAATCAAAGCCAATAACTGAATAGTGATTTCCATCCATTGGGTTGCTGAAGTCAGAGTAATAAGAAACGACGGTGATGACGTATTCACGGGAACGAATGTCAGTTGTGTATTCGATGTCTGTGATACCTTGATCCACCTTGATGACTCTTTGGGTTGTGCTTATTTGGCTTAAAGCTGTCGCGGGAACAGAGCAATGTTTACCAATGGCTTCGATAATGACGTCCTGATGATCTTGCTCGTAACTTGATCCAAGGATCGTTTGAGCAAAAACTGATTGAGAAAGAAGAACCGTGGCCAATAAAACAAGCGTGCGTTTCATGAATACTCCTATGGGTTGATGGGGGTCGTATACATGACGATGTGGCGAAGAAAAAGAGCGGTTTTTGATCCCGACAGAATCCTAACCAACCCTTAACAAAGAGTTTGAATCTGCGGTAAAAAAAAGAAAAACCCACACCTTTTGAGTGGTGTAGGTTGTAGAATTCTACCAGTTACTCCCTTGTAGGAGCTTTCGTGGTTAAGCGGCTTTAGATCCGTAAACGTGTTCTTCTTTGACTTCACAGCAAAGGTTTAGAGTCACAGGTTTACCGTGGTTTTGAGGTTCCACATCTTTCCAAAAGATTTTCTCATATCCGTTTGAAAGTGCATAAATTTCTTCGCGAATTTTGAATAGCAAGGCCGCCGGAGAACCCAAAAGCCAGTCGATTTGAACGAGATAGAAAGCCTCTTCCAACTCAACAGGATTCATAGAGTTCATGAACGGCTTTGGTAGATTGTTCACCAAGTGGCAAGCGTTGTGGGAATACTTTTGGAAAGCTTTCTCCATCGGCGTTGCAAAAAGTTTTTCAACACGTGGATCCGGAGTGCGTGGGCCAGAGAATGGCTCAGCGTATTTTTTAAAATTCCAATAAAGAAGAGCGTCATTTACCACGTATTCTGCGCGCGGCAAATAGTCAGTAATTGCGTCGACTTTAACACCTTCATGGGAAGGGTCGTTGATGTGAGCATTGTGATCTACGGCTACAAGGCTGCGCAAGTGATACAAGAAGGAGTAAAGGGTGTGCAGCTTTTCAGTGAAGGTCTTAGAAAAATTTAAACCGAAGTTATAAAGCAAGGGTGCACCGATTTTATTTTCAAACCAGCTCAGGGTTTCCAGAAGAGGACCCATCGCCGCTAAATCTACGCCCCAAGGTTTGATTGCGGATTCAAAGGTTTCATTGAAATGCGCTTCGAATTCAGCGCAAAGGTTTGGATCCACCACGGCAATTTTGGATTGCAAGGCGCGCACGCGCACTTGTGAACGCTCATAAAGCTCTACATGGGGATCTAAAGACTTCCAAGCTTCTACAGCAAAAGAGTAGTCCATGTGAGGTGTCGCCAATGGGGACTTGATGTAACTGTTCAGTTTGACAAGTGACAAACCAACCAAGGCATCAGCCATGTATTTAAAAGGTTCTGCTGGTGTGAATTTTTTAAAATCGGCCTCTTGGCTCCAGAATTGAACTTTCAGGGGCTTCAAAGTCGCGCCCTTCGCCATTGAGACATCAAAACCTAAACGTAAACTCTTGCGCTTCATACACACTCCTTCGCATCCAAGATATCGGCACAACTCCTGACTTGTTTGAGTCGAGGTTTTCCCCTAGGATGAAGGTCTGGAATGGGGGCGTGTCATGGTATCATTCGGCAGATGGGTCGATGCCCACGGACATTTAGCAGATCAACGGTGGGACGGTCAGCAGGCAGAGGTTATTGAGTCTGCTCGCCAGCGCGGAATTTTCTTTTTCATGCAAGGTGGTGTGGGTCCCGAGGATTGGGAGCGCCAACGAAAATTGCGCACGCAGTTCCCACATCATATCGGTCTCTGTTATGGTGTGCATCCCTATTGGGTCGCGGACCATTCAGATGATGAGGTTGAAGAGGCGATTAATCTGTTGGCTCAGGAGCTTCCTGAGGCGATGGGTTTGGGAGAAATTGGTTTAGATTTTAGACCCCATATTATGAAGGACTCTCAAGAACGGCAGATTTCAGCTTTTGAAGAGCAGTTAGAAATCGCCCATGTGGCGAATCGCCCGGTGGTGCTGCATTTGGTGCAGGCTCATGAACAAAGTCTCACGATCATGGACCTGTTTGGTCTTCCTCAGCAAAAAGGCATGGTACACTCCTTTAACGCCAGTGCGAAAAAGGCAGAGGATTTCTTAAATCGGGGGCTGTATCTTTCCGTGGGAGGTCCGGTCTGCCGTGAAGACAATCAGAAGCTCCATCAAGCAGTACGTGAAATCCCGTTGGAATTTTTATTGATTGAAAGTGACAGCCCTGATCAAGGCCCTCCGGCCTATCAGGGACGTTTAAATCCACCTGAAAGCATCTGGGAAGTAGCAAAGACTATAGGGGAGTTAAAATCCCTTGATCCTTTGGAAATATTAGATATCACTACAGGGAATTTCCATCGTCTATTTGGCTCGACAGATCAACTTCTGGCGCGCCCTCACGACGGTCGACATTAGGTCCCCGGAGCCAGGAGTTTTTTAGTGAAAATAGATGAAACTGTGTCCAATGAACTTGTGCCCAATAACCTTGTGACAGCGCCGCAACAGCCTCCAGAAACTGAATACGTGTTGCATCGTCGTTTCGATCGCATGGGTCGCCTTGTCGGTGATCCAGCGATGAGACAATTGATGAAGACACACGTCATGGTTGTCGGTGTTGGTGGCGTAGGCTCGTGGGCGGCGGAAGCTTTGGCGCGTTCTGGTGTCGGGCATATCACAGTTGTCGATTTTGACGAAGTTTGCATCACAAACACCAATCGTCAATTGCATGCCGTCCAAGGCATGGTCGGTAAGAAAAAAGCCGAAGTGATGGCGGAACGTCTTCGTAAAATCAATCCTCAAGCAAAGATCACAGTGATTCCTGAGTTTTACAATGCGGAAAAATCTGATCAAATGTTGGCAGATAAGCCAGATTTTGTTGTCGATGCTATCGACAACCTCACGGCAAAGGCTCATTTGTTGGCAACTTGCGTGCAGCTAGGCATTCATGTCGTGACGTCAGCAGGGTCAGCCGCGAAACTGGATCCTCTTCGTATTCAGAAAAAAGATTTATCAGAAACTCACACTTGTCCCTTGGCGCATCAGTTGCGTAAAATCCTTCGTCAGAAATACGACTTTCCAGAAAAGAATTTCGGTATCCCTTGTGTGTTTTCTGATGAGCCTGTGATGATGCCAGAAGAATTGTTTTATGATAAAGGCATGGGCTTTAAGTGTGTGTGTCCGAAAACGAACGACTTCCATGGTTGTGACAACCGCAATATGATTTATGGCTCGGCGAGCTTTATCACCGGGGCTTTTGGTCTTGTTATGGCATCACACATTGTGAACGAAGTTCGGTCTCTGGTTAAAACAGGAGTTAATTCATGATCGTAGCAATGTGGTTTACCATGGTCGGCCTCGTGATTATTGCCGGCTTCGTGTTAGTCGGTTTAACATTAAGACATTGGGCACAGCAAAAGAAGGTGACCCATGAAAACAAAGCTGCCCTTTCGAAATAAAATAAGTCTTGGATATGCTTTGGCTCGCTCGGCGCATTTTACGATGCAGAAGCTGAGCTTGCCAATGTTAGAGTTGTTGGCTACTGGGCAAAAGAGCAAGCGCCCCAACGTCGAAACGAAACATTTAAAAAAATCCTACGAAGAACTCTATAAGCTCCTCAAAAAAGATTCCGACAATATCGCAGCGGGGCTTTATCCTGCCGAAGTTTTGCAGCCGGAATCTCTTGCGAAACATGCTCTGCGCTATCCTAAAATTGTGGTGGACGGATATTATATTTCGCGTCGTCGTAAGGATCGCGCCGCTCATGAATTCAGTGAAGAAGCGCGCGAGTATTTACCGGATACGCCTGAGTATTATCACCGTAATTTTCATTATCAAAGTGGTGGCTATCTGACGGAAAAATCCGCGGAACTTTACGAGCACCAGGTGGAGATTTTATTTTCTGGTGCCGCGGATGCAATGCGCCGCCTAATCATCCCCTTAGTCAAAGAGGCTTTCCCGAATCAAGGGGAGGGATTGCATTTTCTTGAGGTTGGGGCAGGCACGGGGCGCTTAACGCGATTTATGAAACTCGCGTTTCCCAAGGCTCGTATTACGGCTTTAGATTTAAGTGAACCTTATTTGAAGAAAGCCCAAGCAAATCTTAAAAACTTTCACCGCATTGACTATGTTCAAGGGCGCGCGGAAGAGTTGCCTTTTAAAGATGCACAATTTGATCTCGTCTATTCTTGTTTCCTTTTTCATGAATTGCCCGCTGAAGTCCGACAGGCTGCAGTGGCAGAGGGAATGCGGGTTTTAAAACCGGGGGGCTATTATGGCCTGGTCGACTCTGTGCAGAAGGAAGAAGCGCAGGGGTTGGAGTGGGCTTTGGAGCAGTTTCCAGTAGATTTTCACGAGCCTTTTTATAAGAACTACAGTCTGCATCCCGTGGAAGATTTGCTGGCGGTGCAAGGATTCACAGGTGTCCGAAAAGACAGAGGGTTTTTCTCGAAAGCGGTTCTGGCACAAAAGCCATTCTCTGCTTGAGTTTTGGCGTAAACATGCTACTTTTCTGCCTCTTCGCATTAATAGGAGCATTGAATGGGACCAATTTCTAAGTTCATCGAACACAACTATCGTCATTTTAACGCTGCTGCATTGAAAGATGCTGCTGTTGGTTACAAAAAACATATCGATAACAAAGGCCAAATGCTTGTGACACTTGCAGGTGCAATGTCTACAGCTGAATTGGGTCTTTCTTTGGCTGAAATGATTCGCCAAGGTAAAGTTCACGCGATCTCTTGCACAGGTGCGAACCTTGAAGAAGACGTATTCAACTTGGTAGCTCACGATCACTACGTACGCATTCCAAACTACCGTGATTTGACTCCGGCAGATGAACAAAAACTTTTGGAAAAACACTTGAACCGCGTTACTGACACTTGCATCCCTGAAGAAGAAGCAATCCGTCGTATTGAAAACGTGGTTTTGGAATACTGGCAAGACGCTGATAAAAAAGGTGAGTCTTACTTCCCACACGAATTCATGTACAAAATCCTTCTTTCTGGAAAATTGAATCAGTACTACCAAATCGACCCAAAAAATTCTTGGTTGTTGGCTGCTGCAGAAAAGAATCTTCCAATGGTTGTTCCAGGTTGGGAAGACTCTACCTTGGGTAACATCTTCACAGGTCACATCATCAAAGGTGACATCAAAAAATCGACTACTGTTAAAGGTGGAATCGAGTACATGAAAACTTGGGCAGAATGGTACATGGGCGCTTCTAAAAAAGCTCCAGTAGGCTTCTTCCAAATCGGTGGTGGTATCGCTGGTGACTTCCCAATTTGCGTAGTTCCAATGTTGGAACAAGACTTGGGTCACGAAGACATCCCATTGTGGAGCTACTTCGCCCAAATTTCTGACTCTACAACTTCATACGGTTCATACTCTGGCGCGATTCCAAATGAGAAAATCACTTGGGGTAAATTGGCTCCAACGACTCCATCATATATCGTTGAGTCTGATGCAACAATCGTTGCGCCTTTGATCTTTGCGTACGTTTTGGGTCAATAAGCGAAAGCGGTGAAAATGGCCCGTCTGACTTCGTTGTTGGGCCATCTCCTCGCTCCGACGTGCTAAAAGTACGCCTGCGCTGCGGGGATAACCCTCCGCCTTGCATACGTACTTCTTGGTTTTGTGGTTTTTATAAAAGAATATGGAACCCTGGCTGATGAAGCTGGGGTTTTGTTTTTTAATGCTTTGCGATGCTATTTATATGCCTGCATTGACAGTTTATTGCCTGCCGCTCTCTAATAATGGGTATGAAACATACTTTGTTTATTTCCATTTTATCCGTTGTTCTTCTTCCAAGTTTCTCTTTTGCGCGTCTTTCTGATGGCAAGGATCATTTGAAACTTTCGGGTTCAAAAATCACTGCAACTTTGGATAAGGGCTTTCACTTTAATAAGGAAGCTCCAGCAGGTTTATATCTTGATGGTGAAATGGGTGCCATTGAGCCTGTTAAAAAGACGGAAAAACAAATAATCTTTGATGCCGGTAAAGCAAAGGACAGATCCTTCACGGTCAGTTTTTATGTTTGCGATGATGCTAAGACGGTGTGTGAATCACACGAATCTCATCTGGAAATAAAAAAAGGCAAACTTGTCAAAGTTGAAGACAAGAAAGAAGAGATGGTGAAGCCGGGGGCTGCGGTAAATCCATCCGATAAACCGGCAACACCTAAAAAGGAACTTGTTCTTTTGAAAGACGAGCACGGTTTTTATGAAAACAATTTCGAACAAATTCTGGCAATGGCAAAAACGGAAAACAAAAAAATCCTAGTGGATTTTATGGCTCCATGGTGCCCAGCATGTATTCGCTTAGAAAACGAAACTTTCGGAGAAGAATCATTTCAGCAAGCGACTGAGGAATTCATCAAAGTTTCTGTTAACGCCGATAAAAAAGAAAATCAAATCTTCCTGAAACAGTATGGTGTTCCTGGTATGCCAACCGTTCTGATATTAAGCCCCGAAGGCGCTGAGTTGGCTCGTTTTCTGGATTTCAAACCAGCGGCAACTTTTGCCAAAGAAATCAATGACTCCAAAAAAGGACAGTTGTTAACGATTGCTCAGCTTAAAAAAAAGGCTGAAGCCGGGGATGATGATGCTCGTGTTTTGTTAGCGCGTCGTGCTTTCAATAGCATGCGCTTTGATGAAGCTGTTAAATGGCTTGCACCCATGAACAAAAAGTCCATGTTATTGACGATGTCTGAAGCAGCCTATGCTGAAGTTCAATATCAAAAGGATAAAAATAAAAATCGCGCTGCCTACCAAGTAGCTTTGGAAAAAGCGATTTCTGATTACCCACAGTCTATTGAAGCCGTGGTTTTAAGAAATGATTTGGCAGATCTTTTAAAACAAGATGCTCCGGCAACACTGGAAAAAGCACAAAACATCGCTAAACAGAATATTGCCATTGTTGACGAGATTTTGAAGTCGGATGAAAAAGTAAAAACGGTTTTTGCAGAAAATCTTGCCGGAGATTTTACGAAATTTGAAGCTGCGAAGTTGTGGGTTGAAAAATACAACGCCGCTAAAATTTTGGGCGATGAAAGCCTGAAAAAAGATGCCCAAAAACAAGTGGCTAAGTTGGTTGGCCCAGAACTTAAAACTGAATTCCCAGGGGCGATGATTTCTGGATTGAGCTTGCTTAAGTCAGTCGATTTGAAAGAAGAAGCGCTTAGTGGTGTCGAAAAACTAGCGAAAACGTACCCTCAGTCAGAAGTTTACCAACAAAAAGCAGCCTTTGCTTTAGTTCGCGAGAAGAAATTTGAAAAGGCACTACCGTACTCTGAAAAGATCGCGCAAATGAACTCTGATTCAGCATTTTTGAACATGAAAAACCTAGCTGAAGTTTACAAAGGCTTGAATCGCAAAGCAGAAGCCTTAGCGACGGCTGATAAAGCTTTGAAAATGCCTGAAGCAAAGATGAAGGTAAATAAAGAGCTGGTTTCTTCTCTTGAGGAAATGAAAAAGTCTTTAAAATAGTATGCAAATTACTGAACTGAATATCTATCCAATCAAATCAGCTCGAGCTCAGAGCCTTCCGCAAATGCAGATCACATCTCAAGGTCCCGAAGGGGACCGCGAGTGGATGTTAATTGATGAAAATGGAAAATTCCTGTCTCAAAGAACCTTGCCTAAGATGGCGACGATCGAGGTCTTTCACGAGGCTGCGTCTTTGACTGTAGGCATTCAGAAAATGTTCTTCAAAATCGGAAAGAACAATTCTTTCGCTCGGAAAGTAAAAGTACAAGTTTGGAACGATACCTTTGAGGCGGCCTTGGAGCCGGATTTGTATTCTCAGGCTTTGTCCCAATACCTGGGCGTTCATTGCCGACTTGTTCGGTATGCTCCTTATTCCCAAAGACGCGTCGTATCTCGTGCGATGGAATGGAAGCCAGAGGTTCGGTTTTCTGATAGCCGACCGATCTTGTTGATTAACTCCAAGAGCCTTGATGACTTGAATGAGGAAATGGCAACACCAGTTCCGATGAACCGCTTTCGTCCTAACATTGTCGTCAATAGCAATGAGTCTTTTGCTGAGGAACGTTGGAAGCGCATTAAAGTCGGAAACGTCATTTTGTCTCAACCAAAGAAAAGTGCACGCTGCGGAATTATCAATATTGATCAGCAGTCCGGAGAGCCCCAAGGAGCCGAGCCTTTAAAGACCCTGGCATCCTATCGCAAAGATCACACGGGAGTCTATTTCGGCACCCTGTGGACTCCAGAGAATGAAGGGGTTTTGAAGGTGGGGGATGCCCTTGAGGTTTTGGAATAGTTGATAAATACAAAGTCCGCTTTTAAGCGGCCTTTGTATTACGGCGTAATGGTGATGGCTTCGCTGAGGACTTTGTTGCCCTTGGCATCCACCGAGATCGCCTGGACGACATAGTAAAGGCCTCGTACAAGTCCATCTAATTGAACCTCATGGTTCGTTACCATCTCCGAGTTTAGGTCGGTCGTAATTTCCTCGCCGGTGAAGAAATTTGAAATTTTCAGCTGACTGGATGCTGGTAAATTTGTTGACCAAGTCATTTTTGCCGTTGGTGCAGCGACGCTCTTCGCCTGGAAGTCACTTATTTTCAGCGATTCCTCGATGCACGGATTTTTCTTTTGTTCAGGCATTTTGAAGTTCGCAGAGGCTAAAACATTCCAGCCTGATTTTTGTAATGCGTTTAAGATTGCCGTGGGCTTTTGGCTGTCACCTTTATAGAAAACATTGTTTCCTTGTACTCCGCAAAGGGAGTGACGAGAAGGCTCTTTCCACGAACGAGCTTTCTTACGGTGTTTCCACATCAGCACATTGGCTATATGGTAACGAGGCCCTTGAAAGTAAAGCAGCTTAATAGGAACTTCGGATGACTTCGTTAAATTAATGGTGCGGTAAGGGCATCCTAAGCGAGTGGAATGCGTGCCATCGTTATTAATAAGTTCTGACCAGACGCCATTTTCTTTTACGAATAAACGAGCTCCATCGTCGGCCAACGACGCGATCTCATAGTTTCCCTCTTTGTCAGAATCGGAAAGTTTTAAAACGGAATCATACTCTAAGGCAAAGTTTTCAATGAGCTTGTTGCCGTTGGCATCAACTAGAGTTTCCCCTGACTGAGTAGTAAATCCTTGAGTAAAAAGGCGAGTGGGAACATTGACGTCAGCAAAATAGATATTTTTATTCAGGCGGGTTCCGCTATTGTAAAAATCCATGACAGAGTTGATTTTTGTCGGCATGGCTTCAGAGCGAACGATAAGTTTAGCCAGAAGTCCATTTTCTGGATTTTCGGCATTGGAGTTGGTAAGGGGATCGCAGACGGTGTTGTCGGTGTCCACGTCAAAGTTCACAATGCCCAAAGAAGGGCCCGTTGCAGTTCGTCCGTATCCCGAGTAAATGCAGGAGATTTTGTGTAACAACCCTCGTTGATAGCGAATATCTGTGTTTTGATTTTTCGCCTGAGTTTTAGCTAAGGCTGGCAATGACATAACTGTGACTAAAAGCCATGCGGTTGTTTTCATTATACGTACCTCAATGTGAATA
>JBJTMR010000294.1:0-2738 GCA_046070625.1 Bdellovibrio sp.
CACAATTCTACTCTGGAAGAAGTTTTCGAAAACAGAGAGCAAATTGAGATTTCTAAAAACTACGAAAGATTACCGAAGCCTACATCTATTGCCATTAGAGAATGGTTAGATGACGAAGTTTACTTCCGTAGAACTGAAGAAAAATAAACGATATTCGTTAGGATAAAAAACAAAGTCACAGAATTTCTGTGGCTTTTTTGTTGAGTTTATGTTTGAAAATCTTTAGATTTTCAACTTTGCAAGCTTTGTAAAATGAAATGCCTTTAATAACGGTAAATGATGCAGATTCTTTGCGTTTAAAATAACCGATAAAAATTCAAAAAAAAACCATAAATTCGTTCAGTTAAAATTCTAATCATATGGCTCTAAAAGGTAAAAAAATTCTATTGGCAATTTCTGGCGGAATTGCAGCCTACAAAATGAATTACCTTGTAAGAGATTTTGTAAAAAAAGGTGCAGAAGTAAAGGTTATTTTAACAGCTTCTGCTGAAAATTTCGTTACAAAAGTCACACTTTCTACGCTTTCTAAAAATGCAGTTTATTCTGATTTTTATGACCAAAACGGAACATGGAATTCTCATGTAGAACTCGCACTTTGGGCAGATGTATTATTGGTAGCGCCTTGTACTGCAAATACTTTGGCTAAAATGGTTCTTACCGCGATGACTTTAGAGCCGGGGTTATCGCGGTAACCAGTGTTCTAATGGATCGAGTGCTAGGTCTCTTCGCAATGATCCTCATGGCCCTTCTGGTCATGATCTATGACCTTGAACACATTACTCACGAACCCACTTTAAAAACTATGTTCTGGTTCATCCTGGGATTATTCACGGCCTTTGCACTTGGCTTAGCCGTGGTATTTTCAAAAAAACTTTACGACAATGGCTTGATTAAAAAAATTATTTCTAAATTACCACTGTCGGAAAAGTTCATGAAGTTATACGAAAGCATGCACTTGTATGGCAGTCATGGACCGCGCATCCTTGGCGTTATTTTGATCAGTCTTTTGGCCCAAACTTTTACGATTATCTTTTTATATGTTGTGGGTACTGCTGCCGGATTCCCGGATGTTCCACTTAAGACGTACTTCCTTGTAGCTCCACTTGGTTTTATGGCCACAGCCATTCCAATTTCTCCCGCGGGGGTTGGCGTAGGTCAGGCCGCCTTTTACTTCCTGTTCAATCTGCACCTTGGCAAGTCATCTGACATTGGGCCTACCACAATTACGGCGTTCCAAGTCTGTTCATTTATCTTCAGCTTATCCGGTGCTTACTTCTATATGCGCTATAAACAGCCCAGTGACATTACTAAAGCAGAAATGCTTTAAGGTAAGATCTTTGAAAAATCCGTCACAGTTGAAAATTTAAATTCACTGTGGCGTTTTTGGAAGTCCTGAAGTGTCTCCAATTCCGTTGCGAACTTTTCAGAATGAAAAAGATAACAATTTCGAATCCCAGCAGAATATGCCGCCAGTAAATCTGTCGCACTATCCCCAACCATGATGGAAGACGCCATTTTTACTTTTAATTTTTCTCGTACGACCTGAAACATGCCTGCGCGAGGTTTACGTAATCCTGCCAGAACACGACCCTGTGGAACACTTTCATTTTCAATAAATTCAGACCAAACACATTCATCTATCCATGCGCCTTGCTCTGCCAATAGCTCCAGCATCCGCTGATGGACGTTCTGATACTCTGCCCAGGTAATACGCCCCCGCCCAAGACCAGATTGATTGGTCACCAAAGCAACCCAATACCCTTTGGC
This sequence comes from Bdellovibrio sp., assembly GCA_046070625.1. Lineage (GTDB taxonomy): Bacteria > Bdellovibrionota > Bdellovibrionia > Bdellovibrionales > Bdellovibrionaceae > Bdellovibrio. Next base: position 1,768 of record JBJTMR010000294.1, read on the forward strand.
GTGGGCTCGTTTAATAAGTTCAACGGCACCCGGTAAAAGTTCTACTTTGGCAGCATCCTTATTGTACGGAACATTGCGAACCACGACATCATCACGATCCAAAAACAAACATGGAGATACTTCTTCAGCATCCACACTCCAGTTTTCTAAAAGTGAATCAAACTGTGGCTGTAAACTGTGCCAAAAAGTTTCCCAGGACTCCAGGGTCATCTGTCCCCAAATATAATCCACATTGTGATGATCTTGAGCTTTTGCCGCAAGCCAAACTCTCTGACCTTGCAAGACCGAATCAAGCTTCTGTAGTACAGACTCCTGACCTTCAAAAAAGAATATTAAGTCATGAGGACGAGTCTGATACTTTCGAACAACCAGATCGTTTGCCGAACGGCGACTTACAGGAATACGAAATGCAAATGTCGAAGTAAGTGGTCTTAGCCACTCTTGAAGATTTTCGGGCGCACTGTCTTCAATAAAGATCAGTACCCCACCCATTCGCACAGTGTCTGCAATTAGTTGCGCCCAAGATTTCATAGTTACAGCATTATACGACAAAGCGTAAGCAGAGTCCTCGCTTTTCACTTGCCGCCGTGCATTTTTGTCATAAACTGAGGGGAGTTTCTTGCATCAATTGGAGGCCCTATGACTATGCTGCTGAAGCAGATTTTCAATTTTTTAAAACTCCTGAATTCCGACACGGAAACAAGCCCGTTAGCTTATGGCTTGGCTTTAGGACTCATTCTTGGATTTGCGCCATTTTTCTCGATACAAACACTCATTGTGCTTTTAATCGTATTTGTATTCCGTGTTCAACTTGGAGCTGCTTTTCTATCGGCATTCTTCTTCAAGTTCATTGCGTTCCTCTTCGATTACCCAGCACATCTTTTAGGGAAATCTGTCCTAGAAGCTGAATCTCTTCGCCCCCTCTTTGTAAGCATGTACAATATGCCCTTCGTCCCAATGACTCGCTTTAA
>JBJTMR010000295.1:0-12929 GCA_046070625.1 Bdellovibrio sp.
AGAAGATCTTCCGGACAGTGACGATCTTCTCCAACAAACGAGTCATCACCAGGAGGAGGTTTACCGTGTCCGCCACCACCTTCGCCGAGAAGACTGTTGGCAACCTTCATGCTGTTCTTTAAATTTCGCACCCTAAAAAGAGAAGAGTTGAACATGTTGTTAGCGTCGTTGAAGAACAAAAGCAGCGGACCCATTAAGCGCTCTCTTTGGATCGGTGAAAGATTCCTCTCGTTCGTATGGGTCTGAGTGAGTTCCGCAATATTGCTTGCGTACTTCTTGGCCCCTTCAATATCAAAAGCCTCGATCCCTGGAGCCTCCCCGTTGATCGCTTGAGAGTAGGCCGACAAGACCACGATAATTTTATTGAGCATGTCGACCGAGCCAAGTAAATGAAAGGACGCTTCTTTGACCGATTGGATTCCAGCGTTGATTGGACTGAGCAGGAACATCTTCTCCTGAGGCGTGAGTTCACCAAACTTATGGTAAATATCTCCTTCAATCCCTTCGGCCGTGTCACGGATGGCCGGATGAATCTCTGCTGCAAACTCAAAATACTTATGCCACATATCCGGGTTCTGCATAAGTTTTGAGGTAGTCAGAGTCATGTGCTTCGTTCCTGAGATCTGTCCCATTTTATCAATAGCGAAAGGAATCGACGCCACCTGCATGATCACCGACGTCACTTTACCGGCAATTGACACCGTTTGGATTCCGCCCTTTAAGTGGTCCATCATCTGTTTGATCGCACCATTGGCGCGACTGTAGTCTTCGCGGGCGTCGGAGACCGCAATGACCATATCAGTGATATCCGTGTATCCGCTCTTACCAAGGACTGCGACAATTTGCTTTCGGATCTTCTCGTCAGAGAGAACTTTGGAAACATCTCGGATCGCTTCCCGGTGAGTGAGGTCATGGATTTTTTGCGCAAGCGAATGCCCATATCTGCCGTAATCCAAATCAAGAACGCTATCGTTGCCAACCCGCGCTTCCAAGTGACCCTGCTCGGTCTGAGCTTTGGCTGTGAGATTTTGGCGCAAGCGATCAATGGCCGTGAGCTTGGCGGCTCCTTCCATCTTTTGTGCGCTGATCTTTACGTCATCTTTTAATCTAAAGATCGGAAAGTATCCGCCCGGATACACTCGACCTTTAAACTCCACAGGCTGAGCCATGACGAGTTCTGGTTCCACGCCTTCTGTGCGAACCTCAAGGTCGATGATCTTTTGCTCGAAAGATTTATCAATGTCCCAATGGCGCTGGGCGAGCTCCATGTGCTTATGATCGAACTCTCGCTCGAGCACAGTCATGATGACCTGTCGACTCACGCCAAATTTCTCAAGCTCGACCAAGTTTCCTTCGTTACCGAGGTTGAGCATCATCGTGAAGAGATCAAGCTTTGTAATATGTCCACCGTTGAGGCTCGGAGAGTCTTTAAACTCTGGAACATCAACGTACTGACCTACCATAGCTTCAAATTCTTCTTTATCAAAAATATTGATGATTCTCTCTAGTTGATTGAAGGTCTCAAGACCCAAGGTCTTCTCAGCGTTATTGGCATCGACAATTGGTCTCCATACGAGATCATTCATGAGTCCGGTGACTCTGCCGCCGTCCAAGCGAACCAGTTGGTGCTGAGATTTCTCAAGCATCTTTGTGACGCCAATGAACTTTTGAGTAAATTTTTGCATTCTGGTTTCGGCACTTTTTTGAACGACGTCGTTCTTTGCCAAATCATAATCTGGCAGAACTGAAACCTGCTCGGTCAAAAGACGAGCGAAATTATCCATGGTCTGAATGGCTTTGATATTCTCATGCTTTCGGAAAAGTTGATTTTTCCATTTAGCATTATGTAACAAAGACTTCAAAGCATCACCCACAGCGAGGGTCTGCTCGACCGTCATCTCGGTCACGTTCTGTCGAACATCCCAGAGTCTCTCTGGAATATCGATCGCCGTACCACCACCCTTTAAACTCTCCTCAACGTACTTTCGGAATGAGCCTTTCTCGGCCGCTCCCTTTTGATCAGGGTCGAGGTTGAAGACATCCAAGATCTCATTGACCGCTTTTTCATAAACGGGTCCGGCTTCTTTGATCTGTTGGCGGTTTTCAGGTTTTCTAAATTTCTTCGCAAAGCGAATGACTCGGTTGACTTTACCGATCGCAATATGAGCCTCACGCGCCAGCGCGATATTTTGCGCCACTGCCTTTTGGTTCATAAATGCTTTCTCTGGCATGTGCTTGACGATCGCTTCCACGGCCAAACGGTTGGACTTTCTCTCACCCACCTTGAATTGGTTGACGTTGAGATCTCCAACTTTCATGCTTCGGATATTTTGCCGAGCCTCGGCCAAAAGTTCTTGAGTGGTCGGTGGGCGAATGGCGATCTTTTTAATCCCTCCGCGCATCGCAGGCCACTCTTTGGCTTTCATGTGATGAAGCTTTTGCACTGCCAGTCCCAGACGGTCACTGTAGGCTTGCGCCAAGGCAGTCTGGTTGACCGGCGTGCTCTCGCGCATCTCTCTTTCAAGATCTGCTTCTCGAGCTTTCGTGCGGGCTTCGGCGATCTCCTCACGGGTCGGAGTGGTCGAGAGAACCTTTAAAAGATTCTCAGCCCCGTTAATCCCCAAAAGTTGAGCCGCATCGTCACCGGAGATTCCACCTTTGACGAAGACCTTGTGCTTTTTAAGCTGTGGATCTTTTGCGTACTTCTCTTGCAGCTCCGGTGAAAGAGTGCGCGGATCAATCGCTAAAGGAGAGTATCCGGGTTTGGCGTGATTGGCGGTCATCTCCTCAAGACTTAAATAGCGAGTGCCATATTTAAATTCTGGAACTTTAAATTTTTCAACCAATGCAACATTGGGATTGTTTTCAATTCGCTTGAGCTGCGCTTCGTATTCGGCATCTCTTGCGTACTCCAAATTGATATCAATGACTTGATTGAGCTCATAGTTGGCCGCATCGTTGATATTATCGACCACAGATTGGCGAGCGCGTTCATCGGCTGCCAAATAATCTGCCGCCTGCTTCTCGCCCATGAACATCTTTAAAGCTTCTTTGAGCTGTGTTTGGTCCATGAACTCTTGTTCACCAAACACATCGTGGTTCGTGACAACTTTGTTCTCAGAAGCTTTCGCGGCGAATCGGGCAGAAGCATCGATCGGTTGAGTGACGGGCGCAGCAGTTTCGTTTGGATCTGGAGGTAACTTTTTCTCAACGTATGCTCTTAAACCAAGGTACTCGGTTTTTAGAGATGCGACTTCACTTACCGTGATGTCGGGCATGTCCAAAAGGTCGCTGATCTCTTGGTACCTTTTCTTAATTTTTTCCCACTCGCTTCTTCTCAGTGGCTCTGTACTTTCAATATTTTCAATCTTCTTCTTGTTGAAAATAGAAGACGCATCGACCAACTCACCCTCTTTAGAGGGCTGCTCAGAAACATTTTGTGTTTCAGAGACCACCTTGGTCCCATCGCTTGGCTGCTCGGGATTAAGAGCATTTTGAACCATCGCTGTGTCTTCAGAGGTCGGACTTGGGTTAACTTTAAGTTTCTCCAAAACTTGCGCTCGCTGCTCGTCAGCCGCAATTTGATCTTCCATGAACTTCTTAGCTTGAGCGACAGTTGGTCCCTCAGGAGAAAGCTTATAAAGATCTGCCGCCTCTGGGTATTGCACCATGAGTTCGATCCACTTATGAGGTTCAACTGCAATCGGAGTGTTTCTTGAAGCTGATGTCACACCACTTGGGTCGATGATGTCTCTCACGGCGGCTGCCATCTTTTCATCTTGCGCCCACAACGTGAGATCTTCTTTATCCGTCCAGAGCTTTTTAATCCCTGCCTGATCAAGCATCTTTTGAATGATCTGAGTCTGCTCATGTGGAGCAAGCTTTTGAAGCTCAGTGGACTTTGCCAAGCGAATGACGTGATCCAAAGCTTCATCATATCTGAGAACCTGCAAAGCTTTATCGTGAGGCGTACTTGGTGCATCACCTCCACCTAATGGCTTCTCAGGGATAATGTCTGTTGGTGCAGCTGTGGGCTCTAAAGGCGCATGAAGCTGCTCGGCGGAACTTTGTCCGACGTCACGGGCATTTTGAAATCTTGCCTCATCGGCCGCATCAATCGCTTTTTGGTATCGCTTCTTTGTTTGACCAAAGCCCGCAATGTTACCTGCTGCTGACACCACACCCGTCACGGCGCCACCCACGATCGTGGCAGTGCCAATCTCACCTTTTCGCTCGTTGAGTTGTTCGGCGGCAACTGACAGTGAGTTGATTAAGGACCCTTCAGTCCCGTCATAATTTTTTGCAAACTCAGTCCCAAAGATCTCAATGGCTCTTTGAACTCCCGCGCCACCGCTACCGACTGTCACGGCACGACCAAAGTTCATCAGACTCTTTGTCAGTGCCGCTTTGGTCGGATCTGAGACAAGCTTTGCCGCCATGTTGGGGCTCATGAAGTTATTTAAAAATGGAATAGTTCCAGCGACCTTTTTACCTACGATCGCCGTGATGATCCCTGTGGTGACCCCGACAGCAGCAGCCGTGTACTTCTTGGTTTCATGGTCCAAGGGTTGACCGTTAGGAAGAGTGACATTGTCGAGTTCATTGAACACAGCGCCCATTTGAGCATTGGCGCCATCCAAAGCGAAGGCAAGAGTTGCGGAGTTACCAAATCCCGTGAGGGCTCCACCGACGGCACCAGGGATTGCTCCCACACCACCAAAGGCTGAACCTGTGCCGGCACCAATGAAAGCACCCATTCCGGTTCCGGCCGCGATGAGCTTTGCATGTTTACCGAGGCTCGCGCCCATAGATGCCACGCCACCTGCGATCTGACCGATCAGCTTTTGGTCGTCGCTTGTGCCATAATCGGAGAATGCTTTAATTTCTTCATTTAATTTAAAAAGCTCATCGTCATCATCCGGAGTGAAAGATTCGGGGTGAAACATTTTCTTCAGCGCCAATTCATTGATTTGGTCTGATTTCTGCCGAACGCCATTTACTTGGTCCCCGGCGTACTTGATGATCTTTTCCATGTCCGTGAGCTTTGGGATGTCGTTTTGCACGAGTGCCGCGTGCTCAGGAGATTGCGACAGATAAGAGGCGACCGCAGGAGTGGTCTCCGTTGGGCGCTTTAAATAGTCCACTTCCGGCTTCAGCTCTGCTTTATTTTCTTTATAGAAATCCGGCATGACATTGAACACTTTTGAGTCATTGATGTGCTCTGCCGCCTCCTGAGGAGTGGAACTGATAAATCTTAACTGATCGCTAATTTCAGGCATGGTTTACTTTCCGTTCATAAATTTTTGAAGCTCTTCTTCTGTAGGCCATCGGCGATTTGAAGGATCCGCAGCCGACTTCACCCAGAAGTCCCTCATCAATTTTTTTCTTTCGGCATCCGACAACGTTGCTGCTGTCGGTTTAGTTTGCTGTGACTTTCCGCTGAGATCCATCGTTTTCTTTGGAGCCTCTTCGCTCTTTTTCGAACCAAATGCCCGATCTTTTGCAATCGCAACAGCAAGGCTCTTCGCAAGATCATTCTCTTCCTGAATCGACATTGGTTTGTTGCCACGCTTGGTGATCTCTTCAATGAGTCGATCTTTAGCCAGCGTGATTTTATCTTGGTCATCAGGATCAAATTTACCAAAGTCATTGCGGCGAACGTACCCGGCTGATTGCAGGTGATTCACAAAAGAGGACTCAACGCGCTTCACAGATTGGTGAAGTTCGCCGTCGGATTGGCTTCTTTCACGGATATAAATACTCTCATACCGACTCTTGTCCGCTTTGTTGAGACCTGAAGTCATGGCCTGAAACTCAGCAGGGGTTACGTTTTTAAACCCTTCATCAAAGAGTTTTTCTTGAACACTGACAACTACTTTTGGATTTGAATCTTTGGGCGCCTCAACCATATGTTGCAAAGCCTGGATTTGGCGAGGGTTCATATACTCAACGTATTGTTTGATTTTAGGGTGTGTGAGCATTTCCTCAACAGTTAGAAAAGGTGAACCTGAGTTCATTCGAGAATTTACAATTTCAAAAGCCTCTGAGTAATTCTTCTTCTCATTGTGAGTCTTTGCCACTTCCATTTGTCGAAACGAAGTGTGGAGCTTGGCTTTTACTTTTTCTTGAACTCTGAGGTTTTCAATCTTCCCAGCTTCTCGAAGAGCTTGCTCCTCTGGCATTGTTCCAAGCTTTTGTGCCCACTGCAGAGCCTCGGTTTCAACGCCTTCTTTTTGTAAAACCTCAGTAACCTTCTCTTTATTTTTAGCATCCAAATAGACGCCATACTTATCAGAGAGAAAATTGGCGTCTTCAATTTTACCAGCTTTGGCCAAATTGCTAATCGCCTGGTAAAGACCTTCACTTCGATCTTTTGCCAGTTGAAGCTTCACAGACGGAAGCATGTCGTAGCCTTTGAGCTGACCCTTCTCGTCTAGGATCTCTTTGACACTGCCGTTCTTCAACCCGTGAGAAACCCGCAGGTCATAAATGTTTCTTAAATTCTCCTCTAGCTTTGTCGCCCCTTTTGGATCATTGCGGTCAAAGTGAGCCACGGAGTCAGACATCTTTTCTTTTTCAAGATCCACACCGTCATCAGTAATGTTCTTTTCGTACTCATTGACCTGCACGCCTCGTGCGGTGATCTTGCGATCATAGAATTTTGCTCGGGTCTCAATGAGCTTTCGCTCCACCGCAGCTTTTGTCTCAGTTGAGGCGTCAGCATACCGAGCGCGGATCTCGTCGAACTTCTTTTCTTCGTCTTGCTCAAATTTATTGTAGATCTCGTAGGGGTTTCCCTTTTGGCGTTTGGCGCCGTTCTCCCCTTCCAGAGCGTTCATCAAATAATGATCCATCTCATTGGATGATTTGAGCCCCTCGGTGTCGGCAATGTCTTTGACATACTTGACGTAGTTCTCAGCTCCGTGCTCTGCGAACTTCTCCAAGGCTTGAGCCTGGGGTGCATTGGCGCTTGCGAGATTTGGCACTTCCACCTGGACACGACCAACTGAAGCTGTGTCTTGTGGAGCTGCTCGTTGTATTTTTGGGACTTCAAAAGCCATGGTTGTTCTCCTTAGAAATTATAGTCACCAAGATAACTTGATGATCGACCCTTGCCGTCCATTGCGGCCCACTCGCCGGTGATGTGAGATTTATAGAAGCTTCCGCCCCCTTCCTTCTTTGGCGCTGCCGAGGCTGGAGTGTGAGTCTTCTCGTAACCTGAAAGTCCTGTGGAAGCGGCATTGATGATCGAAGCATTCTGGATGCTTGTCGCCTGCACATCACTTTGCAAGCTGTTCATATAAGATTGCAGACGAATGTTTTTGGCCTGATTTTTATATCCCAAGGCTTCCGCCTGGGCACGGGCACGGATGTCCATTTGATTGAGCGCACCGGTGAGTTTGCTCTCAGCTTGCAGCTCTGCCGCCGTTCCAAAGTTCGCGTCCACGTCGTTGGCAGCAAAGATGACATTCTGGGCACCAATGGTTTGATCGATCACCGACTGATATCGGTTCTCTTGAGTCATTCCATCTTTCTCAGCATTGTAGGCATCTAGCTCTGCCGCTTCGGCGTTCATCTCACCGATCTCACGGGAGAGCTTGGCGTTCTCGCGAACGAGTTCAGCTTGTTGAAAGCCAGATACAATTTGATAAGCTGCGAGTCCGGCGTAAGCGTAACCTGCTGCCATAATTTTCTCCTTACTTCGAAATGTGCAAATCTGGAATGATGGAAAGAAGCTCAAACGGATAAGGATCCACTTGTCTGACACACACTCGCCCGTGAGATTCCCAATCATTTGGAATGGCAAGCTCATAGCGTTTGGTGATCAGCTCTGGAGCGCGGTTTCCTAAAACATCACCGAAGAGATCTCCCGTCATTTCCTCTGGGTTCGTCATCCCCGCGACCTTGTCGTTCTTCGGAAATGTCTGACCCAAGAAGAGCCCACGAGTCTTATAAACTTTTAAATACAATCTGGTGATGATACTCGATTCCAGAAGCGTTGGCTTCTGCTCGACCGTATCGATGTCCAAGGTCTCCACATCACTGGTAAATGGCAGACCGACATGAACAATGGCGCCGCGATTCTCCTGTGGCAAAGTGATCTGTCCGCCGGTCACGATGAGAGTCTCGTACCCCTCTTCGTTATTGTTTGGTGAGGCGACAACGTAGCCATCCGACAACACAGAGACTGCTTTGCCTTCCAGGTGCGAAAGCCCTGTGAGTGTGACAAAGGTTTTATACAGCTTAAAGCCTGTGTTCATGGTCGATGGGAAGGGATCACCGGAAGTCTCAACCACAACGGTCGTGGTGCCAATATAAGTGACCACCGCAAGATCATAAGAAGTTCCATCCTCGTCGAAAACTCGGAAGATCGATCCCGGAGCTCCGTTACCGGCTGTATTGGTGAAGCTCGCAGCACTCGCCGAAAGGGTCAGGTTCCCTGACCAATCACCAAAAGAAACCGGCGTCAGTGTTAGGGTGGCAGCTGGATTGACTTGAGTTTTAAATGTCACCGCACTGTCCATGCAGACAAAGTCTTTGATGTCTTTCACGAAGCGATCTGCAGTTTTCTCGATATAACGAGCGTTCCCACGTTTAACGGTGAAATACGCCGTGCTCTTGCCAGCGAGAGTTTGCACGACAGTCACGGATTCATAAGTGCCATCGGTGTCGTGACGAGCCCAAGCCTGCATCTGGTGCTCTCTGAGAAAGGTCAAAGAGACCAAAGCGCCATCATCGAACACCACCCAAATCAATGGAACATCACCGTCTTGGAAAGCCCAGGACCTAATCTTTCGATTTTCAAAAAGATGGTTGGAGAAGATAGAAAGCTCTTCACCTGGAAAGCCGCCCGCTTCATTGGAATAAGAAAGATTTCTCACCACGTTGGTGGTTTTATCCACGAACAAAAGCCCGCCTGGCACCTTCAAAGGTGGAATGGTTTCATCAATCACCCAATTGCCTTTGTGGCTCATGGCGATGTTATCTGGTGAAAGAGGTCCTTGGTTGGTGTAAATCCCAACTGTTGTAAATGCCAAAAGCCCATTGTAATCGACCATGCGAAGGACCTTGGCATTGCCAGAGGTTCCTGCTTTGAACGACAACGCCGAGTCGGCACTGTAAGGATAATCTCTTGAAAAATTAGTTTGAAAGCCGGTGCGAGAGGTATGAATCGCCTCTTCATTCACCTGCTCGGAAATAAGCAGCCGCTGCTGATATACCAGACCTGTGCGCCCGTAAGCGTAGATCGGACCCCGGTAGGGACCAAACATATAAGGAGAGCCCGCGTAAGCTGGGTCCGAGATCTGGGCAATCTTCGAGGGTGGTGAGTGAGTATAATCAGCTGTCACACCATAATCTTTAAATTCAAAGCGCAAGAATCCACTGGTCTCAAAAGCAACACTCGTGCTGCCAACATATCCAAAAGCATTGCCGCCCGCAGGTCGGCGGTAAATGCGCATCTCGAGCGGTTTGGTTTCTTCATTAAAAGAGGAAGTCGTTCCGATTTGAACGTAGATATAATTCTGCTCGCCTGTATTGATCGGCATTTTGCAGCTGGCACCACTGAGCGTGACAGAAGGCATTGACTCTTCACCCTTGGCGCTCACGATGGTCGTGACATATTCAACCAAATGTCCTGTGGCAGTCGACCCTTGAAGCGTTGGGACAGCGTAGCCTGTCGGATAGTAATAAACGAAATCTGGATCCACAAAGCGGTAAACCCGATCTGTTCCTGGAACGAGATCGCCTAGAACCATCTTTTTGGTTTTCTTGCCAAATCGAAAGAGATAAACGAAATATCCGCTCGGCTCAAATTGGATGTAATCCAAATCATCTTCCGTCCAGTCATGAGCTTCCTCAACGAAAGTTCCCAAAGTGATATTATGAATGCGAACGTAGAGATGCCCCCACTCGATCATGTAACCGGAATACGGAGGGTGAAACAGCACGGCTCTCTTATTGGCGAGCTTTGCGCTTTTAACGAAGTATTTTCCACAACGAGAAATCACCCGTCCCGTTTTGCCAATGAAGGCATTGCGAAGAGTGGCGAGCCCTGATTTGTATTTATCAAATGTTGTTCGTTCGTGGAGAGCCGGATCTAATTCACCAGCGGAAAAGCTTGATTGGATTTTGTACGCCATTACGACATCCTTGCTTCAACAAACTCCGACATTTCCTCATCCGTCTCAAAGTTGGCATTCTCGCGGCGATCGTGCTCTTGCGCCTCAATGACAGCAAGGTCGTATAAACCTTTAATTTCTTTTTTGAGTTCCTTGGCAGCCTTTCCAGTGAGGAGCGAGGTCGACAGGAAGGCAAGCTTGTAAGCTATAGCCATCCCCGCATTGGCACTCAAAGTGGCAAGCGGAACATCAATTGAGATAAATTCTGCCACAGCGTTTTCTTGATTGGTGAAGATGACTTTCTTGTCGTTATGAATACCAACACGCTTGGCGATCTGGTTGGATCTCTGATCTCTCAAGGCGCTATTTTGAATGCGTCGAAAGAACGAGCACTTTGTTGGATACTTATAGGCATATTTCCAAAGTGAATTGGGATCCACTTCCAGGAGCTCAAGATCTTTTTGAGAAGAGGTGCTATCAAGATCCATGTCTTGAAGAGCGGTTTGCAGAGCCGTGTTCCAATGAATATTGAACACCAGGCACTCTTTAGACTTGTCGTTGTCTACATCGATGATTTGTTTTGTGAGGAGCAAAGCACCCGCTGCCAAATTGTAAATTTCAGCTTTTGAGTACATGTTGCTCCCTTTTCCATTACAGAGGCTTCATCCAAGTTCCAAGTTCCTCTGGACCCTTGATTGTGAACTTGTCGCCCTCAGCTTTTCTTTCCATGTCGTAAAACCCAGCGCGAGTCGCAACGACTTGAACGGGCTTGTCGGCTGGAAGCTTTGACTTCATTTCTTGAAATTTTTGTGACTCAGTTAAAGGCTTTTTCTTCGCCTCAACTGGCTTAGCCGCTTCAGAACTCTTTGCAGAGTCCTGAGTTGGGTTCGGCATCTGTGCTCCCCGATTATTTTGAGAAGACAAATTACACCGCCGCGTCTACAACTTTTGGGAACGACTTGTACTGTGGGATCTCATCTTGTGGAACAAGGTGAACGTCCAAAGTGACAGTTGTCACGCCACCAGTTGCAGTGTTTCGGAAACCCAAATACTTCTTGGTCATCACACCTTGAGGAATTGGAATTTCAACGATCTTACCTTTTACAAGGTTTGCTGCCAAAACTGTCACAGTGTTCAAAACCTGAACATTGGAAGTCAAAGCTGCATCGTCTGCTTGGATGGCTTCAAGAGTGTGAGTGGAACCGGCACCTGCATTTACTGTTGGCATCACTGCCAAAGCCATGCGACGACCGATGCTCAAATCCTGAGCTGCTGTTTGTTTTTCGTAAGAATTTGCGGAAACTGTCGCTGCACCGGTGAAAGCCTGGGCAACGCAGAGTTGATTTTCGATATCAAAGATCATTTCGGGGCCTCCGTGAAAAGAGTAAAAAAGTTGATGCCCCCGAAGAGGCATCGTTATTTTATTTCAAAATTAAACTACTGCTGCTTCAGAGTTCAGAAGTGCATCTGAACGTCGAACCGGCTTATCAAGGAAGAAGAGAACCTTCTGACCTTGGTAGTTGTCGAATCGAAGACCTGCGCCCTCGCCCACTTTTGTCAAAGCTTGCTTGTGCAAGAAAGTTTGGATTGTTTTGTTAACATACCAAACGCCTGTGCCATTTTGCTCTGTGTGGATTTTGTAGTTCGCTGTTATCATCAAATCGATCAGATCGGCTGCATTCACAGTCTTCAAATCTGACACGTCGATGTTGGCGATACGAGCCGCTTGACGGTAATCCTTCACAACCAAACCGTGGTCCATTTCGAACTGCTCTTCGTAACCCCAGATCATTCCAGGATTTCCGTTTTGATCAAGGCCAGGGAACTGAACAAGGTTTCCACCTTTGCTTCGATCCGTGCGCTTGAGTCCTGCCTGAGTCCCTTTTGGATACACACCGAAAACTGATTGCTCACCCCAGTGAACCAACAGGATCGAACAGTTGTCAGTACCTGCGCCGCCTGCATTGACGATCTGCTTTGAAGTCTCTTCAGAAGCATTCAAAGTTGAGTAAATGTCCATGAGACCAGCGGTCTTTGAATTTGAAACACTTGGCGATCCGTAGATCGTCAGAGAAGCGTGCTCAAGACCCATCGCTTGAATGTGACCTTGTGCTTGATTCCATCGATTGAAAGCGATGCGATCAACACCACCACGCTTTGCAACCATCTCGTCCATCTGAGACTTGGACTCAAAGTGAGTGCCAGAGAAGGTGCGATCTTCGATTGTCGTCTTAGACGCTGGAATCGCTTGGTTGGCCTTACGGTAGTAAATCGTTGGCAATCCAGAACGAATGGACTCAACATGGTAAGTACCTTCGTTCATTTCCATGTAAGGAATATCATTCAACATTGGGTTCTCTTGAATGAGAACCTCAGCTACTGAACCGATTTGTTTGTCTGCAGTTTTTGCTACGTCAGCCAGTGTGACTAAGTTAGAACCCTTTGCTGCCATGAGATTTCCCCTATTTTAAAAGTTATGTATAAAACGCTAAAGGATCGTTTTTGTCAGCGCTGTCGGGTTTAGACGGAGATTTGCTATCCCCATGAACCAAAGGTTCAGTGGAGTAAATCGCCTCCGCTATTCTCAACATATCGCGCATGACGATAGGAGGCAGCATGGCCTTTCTCTCTGTCAAATTTTTTTTCATTTCCGGCGCGAATTCGTTGAGCAACTTATCAACTTTGTGAACATTGCGAGCGAAGTTTTCACCACCAAATTTTGGATCATTTTTGAGCTCTTTGTGCCAGTTTGCTTTAATTTCTTGAGCAGCAATTTTGGCAGCGTTTTCCCTCTCAAGTTCAGCTTTT
>JBJTMR010000296.1:0-5249 GCA_046070625.1 Bdellovibrio sp.
ATCTCGACGACCATCAACGTAACTAGTCCAAAAGACACGAATAATATCGCATTCAACCAACGAAGTAGCATATCAGGCTCTTGAAAATGCAAGAGCCACGCCATTCGCAACCGGTACTACCGCATGTTAATGGCTTTTAGCTGACGGCCTCGTCTGAGCGCGGCCCAAAAGTTCGGCCTCTAAAATACCAACGATTCCCATCAACTCCTCAGCCTGCTCTAACGACTTATTGGAGTATTCAGAGGACTGTTGGGCAACGCCGGTATTCTCAATAGTAGCTTTTTCAAGCTCATTAATGGCTTTAGAAATCTGTTGCAAGCCGGCGGTTTGTTCTTGGCTTGCGCTCGCAATTTCTCCATTGAGTACATTTACATTTTCGATCGAACTCAAAATAGATTGCATAGCCAAACCACTCCGATCCGCAGTTTGTCGTCCCATTTCAATCTTTTGAAGACTTTCAGTAATCAGCAGTCCAATTTCTTTTGCAGAATCAGCACTTTTCAATGCCAGAGATCTTACCGCATCAGCTACAACCGCAAAGCCTTTCCCATGCTCTCCAGCACGCGCCGCTTCAACTGAGGCATTGAGCGCCAAAAGATTGGTCTGAAACGCGATATCATCAATGATCTTCATGATTTCTTCGATCTTCTTCGAACTCACAGAAATCTCATTCATAGATACCATCAATTGTTGCATCTCGTTGCTTCCACGCTCTGTGTGAGATTTTGCCTCTGTCGCCAGCTCCCGCGCCTTGACGGAATTTTGGGCATTAATAGCTACCATACTGCTGAGCTCCTCTAATGAAGCACTCGTTTCTTCAATCGCGGCAGCTTGAGTAGACGATGCATTAGAAACCTTTCCAGAAGCCTCGATCAGGTTTTGTCCAATCTCAAGAGCCACTGAGGCATCAGACTTAAGGCTTTGCACAGCATTCGCAAAAGTACCAAAAGTCTGTTGAATCGAGTAACCCAGATAAAAGCACAACAAAGAAGCCACTAAGATCGCAGCAAGTGACATGTACAATTTCATATTTCGTGCTGATTCCAAAATCTGCAATCTAGCTTGTAAAAACTCACCAAAGGCTTCCTCAATATCTTTTTCCATTTTTGCATGAGCACCTGCCAATGAATTCAATGTTTCATATGTTGATTTTTTATTCGTCAGAGTACGATCGGCATTTATAACCAGAGAATATACCGCCCGTAATTGATCTCTGATACTTTGATGAAAGTGAGGATACTCTTTTTGGTAAAATTCCGAAGCACCATAATTTGCTTCGTCTGCCTCTTTGATCTTATCCAAATTCATAATGATTTTTTTTACCGCATCTTCAAACAAGGGCTGCGCCGCAATTAAGCGACTTTTTTGAAATTCAAACATCACATCGTCAGCGCCGCCAACAAACTGACCAAATTGAATATAAAATTCTCCAATTTTTGGAAGCCAATTCATCATAATATCCATGGCATAAAACGAATCCAGGTCTGGATCCAAAACGATATTGTAATAGTCGGCAATACGTTCACGAACCAATACGACATTTTGATAGAACATTAAAAAACGCCCACCCATTTTCTTTTCATCTTGATCAGAATCCAGATACTGATTCAAAGAACCCTGAAGTTTATCTAAATTCATTCCCGCCGATGGAAGAACCTCAAGAATCTGTTTCCAGTTCTTTCTTAAATCGTCTTTTTTGTCGGTGCTAATCTCTCGGTTGGTGACCAAGCTGGAAAAATGAGCATCCAGCATCTGCGTTTGAAATTCAGTCACTTCCTTCAAATGAACTAAACCTTCCGCCTCTTTGGCAGAAAATATAATTTGTTCGTTGGCCGCGACATAAAGATAATAAATCATGGCGATAAGGGGGAGAGAAAAAACAAGTACGGACAAAGTAAACCGAGTAGAAACACTCCAACTTCTCATGATGCTGATACCTCGTCTAAAGGAGTTGTTAAATAGTAGTAATAGAATCGGCAAAACATGAGAAAAAGCTTAGGGGTATTTTGTTTCAATATTTATTTATGCCTTTTTCGTCAGACATGGCTGCGACCTATGTCCAGGATCTCTTGCAAGAATCTTAACACAATTATTTTAGATTTTTTTCTCATTAACCGAATTGATGGTCGGAGGATTTATGCTATCCCAAATTATCACTACTGTACTACTGGCCACTATTATCTCAGCACCAAGCTGGTCTGCCGAAAACTGTACCTCAGAAAAAAAAGTCGCTGTCTGCTCGGATGAGCTCATCAAAGAACGAGTTCAATGGGCTTGTCAGCAGTTAGAGGAGAAAGGAAAATCATCTTTGATCGCAATCAATAGCATGAGATTTGAATGTTGCGGCGAACCTAACTATGTTTGGATCAATGACTTCAAGCCAAAAATGGTGATCCATCCCTTAAAACCAAATATGAATGGGATGAATTTGAGTGAAGAAAAAGATCCTAATGGAAAAAAAATCTTTGTGGATTTTGCTAAATCAGCAGAAAAAAATCCTGACGGCGCATGGGTTCAATACCAATGGACAAAGTTTGGCGACAAAGAGCCGACGTCAAAAAAATCTTGGATCCGTCGCTGTAAAGCTAAAGATCTCAATGAATCTTGGGTCGTAGGCTCAGGAACCTGGGAATAGAGGGAAGCTAAAACGACAAAACCTGCTCAATACCGATCTTTTCTAGCGAGAGCCAGCGGTGAGCGCGAAGGCTACGCAACATAAGGTTTGCCAGGGAAGAATCAGGAAAAGGGCGCTTTGTTTTTCTTAGACTCCAAAAACCCTCGTTTTTGAGACAAAGCTCTTATCGAACCTCTGTAACATAAAACTTTATGTTACAGAGGTTCTTTTGGTTTCAAAACCCGTCTTAAAACCTTCTTTTACGTTTAATTTCAAAATAGACAGTATCACCCGTTTTTGAAACTCTTAAGGTCTAGGGGGCATGGATGCTTATAGGGTATGCGAGAGTTTCAACACAAGATCAGTCAATGGACCTACAAAAAGATGCTTTAACGAAAGCTGGATGCAAGGAAGTCTTCGAAGACATTATCAGCGGCTCAAAATCTGAACGTGAAGGACTCGACAAGCTTTTAAAATACGTCCGCCCTGGCGACACTATAGTTGTCTGGAAGCTTGACCGTCTCGGACGAAGCCTCAAACACCTTATAGAACTCATCCAGATGTTCAATGATCGCGGAATAGGTTTTAAATCCATCCAAGAAAATATCGACACAACAACAGCCAGTGGAAAACTGTTCTTACATATCTTCGGAGCTCTTGCGGAATTTGAGAGAGAACTCATTAAAGAAAGAACCCTTGCGGGGCTAAAGGCCGCCGCGGAACGAGGTCGCAAAGGCGGCCGCCCACGATTGATGGATGAAAAGAAAGTCGAACAGGCCCGCGCCCTACACCGCTCAAAAATCCCTATAGCAGAGATCTGCGAAACTCTAGATATTTCAAAGGGCACTCTATATAGGAATATTTGACTATGTGCATAAGGCAAAAATCCTATTAACTAGACTTTAAAAAAGCATTCCGATTACCATTATATCAATCAACATTCTGGGGGCAAAATGGCTTGCAAAAAGATTGGTATTATTTCATTCAAAGGTGGCGTAGCTAAAACATCTTCCGCAGTAAATATTGCGGCGGGAATTAAGAATAAGAACCCAGAGGCCAAAATACTTTTAGTCGATGCTGATCCTCAGGGTTCAGTAAGAAGCTATTTCCAATTACGATTGAAGGATAAAGCTGACTTTGCTGAGTTTCTGATTGATGGAAAAAACCCAGAGGAGGGTTTTCATCAAGTAAAAACAGATGGCGGAGAAATTGATCTTTTTCTTACATCCAAAAGGTTGGCATCTTTAGAGCAAGAAATTGCCGGAAAACCAAAACAAGATGAGCTCATGGCTCTTCGATTTAAAAAATCAGGTCTTGAAGATAAATACGACTATATCATCGTAGATACATCCCCGGCGATGGGGTTAATGAACCTAAATGTGTTAACTTTTGTCGATTCAATCATAATTCCAACAGATCTTTCCGCGTTTAGTGTTCCAACAATTGAGGCAGTTCTTAGTAACAGAGAAACTTTAAAAGAGTTTTATGATAAGATTCCAAATATTCTAGGAATTTTACCAACGAGAATGGATCAAAGATCTACGAATGACAAATCTGCCCTAGAAGTTATTAAAAATCGTTACGCTGGAAAAATTCATGTCTTCGACCCTATTGGTCTTGATGCTGGCGTGAAAAGAGCTGCGATAAAAAAACAAACTATCTACGACTTAAACACAAGAGCTTCTGCTCAATATGAAATGCTAACGTCTAAGGTTTTGGAGATGGTAAATGGCTAAAAGAACCAAAGTATCAGTCGATGACTTTGCGTTTTTTGATGAGGAAGAAGCTCAACCTCTGAATCTTATCGCAAAAAGCATTCAAAAGTCAGAAGCTATTCATGAGCCAAAATTAAGCCAAAGTGAAGTTAAAGCGTTAGCAGAGCGTGAGCAATCCGTTAGCAATGCGTCTCCTAAACCATTAGTAGAGTATATTAAAACGGAGTCTAAACAGAGTCTGAACGGTGTCGAAAATGAAGTAACGGTGTCGAAACGGAGTCCAGAACTAGGTCTAAACAGTGTCGAAACGGAGTCTAAACAGAGTCTGAACGGTGTCGAAAACTTAGATTCAAACCTCTTAATTGGCAGAGAAAAGCAGCTTCTTGAATTTGTTGTTTTTGAATGTCAACGAGTAGGTTCTTTAGAAACAGAGCCATTAACAGTTGAGAGATTTAAAGAAACCTTAAATGCCTCAACTGATGCGGTTAAGACGGCAATAAAGAGGCTCGCATCAAAGGGTTTTATTTCTCGCGGATTTAGAAAAAATGGCCGTTCTGGATGGGTCCAATATCAGGTTCCAAGGTCTATCTATGAAAGAGTCTTGTATAGCAAAACGGTGTCCAATCGGAGTCTAAACAGTGTCGGATCGGTGTCGGAACGGAGGCCAGAACAGGGTTCAAAACAGGGTCTAAATGTCCCTTATAGTAGTAGTAATAATTTAAATATAAATACTAATACTATAGAACTTCCTGAAAACCTGCGCCGCTTTGGAATCTCTACAGTAAATCTTCAGGCGTTGGTAACTTCTGGTAAAACTACCCAAGAAGTTGTTGAAAGAAGTTTGGCCGCCCTAAGTTTCGATGTTGAAAATGGAAAAAGTGGAAATCTAGCAAATATACTTTTTGGAGTTTTAGGGTCAG
>JBJTMR010000297.1:0-7195 GCA_046070625.1 Bdellovibrio sp.
GTCAACCGATTCTCATCGGTCATCATTCCGAGAGACGTCATCGAAGACACCTAGAGCGCATCGAGAATAGAGTCCGAAAAGGTTATCAAGCTGCCGAAGAGGCGCAACGACTCGAGCAACGAGCGAAAGCGGCTGAGACGCGCACGGCAATTGATAGCGACAACCCGGAAGCTCAAGACCTATTGGCTGAGAAAATTGCACGCCTTGAGAAAACTCGAGACAAATATAAAAAACTAAATGCGCTTGTTCGGAAATATAAAACCGTTCATGAATTGGCCGAAGCAATTAAAAAAGAAATTCCTGAATCAAAAGACGCGGAACTGCTTTCAGAGAAACTTTTAAAACCTAATTTTTGCGGTCAAATTGGCGTTGAACCTTGGCAATTAACCAATATCGGCGCCGAGATCCGAAGACTTAAGAAACGACAAGAAGAACTGAAGAAAGTTCAATGCGGCTTTGATCCGATCCAAGTCGGAGAAATCACAGTGACTCTTGAAGAAGGACAACTGCGCATCAAATTCCCTTGGAAACCTTGCGAGGAAACCAGAGAGAAATTGAAACGGGATCTAGTTTTTAAATGGTCCAGGTTTTCAGAGTGTTGGGTTCGCAAGCACACTGCCACAACCGCAAGCCAGTATTTTATTCAACGATTGAAAGAATGTTTAGAGGCTGCAAAGCCATGATTTAACCGAGGACTCATCTTATGAGGAGATAAGTCCATAGAAATTTAGAGGGGTAAATATGACGTCACCGATGGACCGTCAAATTCAAGTTGCTTTCAAAAAGCATTTTGAATCATTGCCGGTCTCAAAAGAGGAGATCAGAAAAATATTTGAAGTCGCTAGACGAGACATGTTGGATCGCTGGATGTCAGCGCATGAGTCTCTCGAGCGCCAAGCAAGACAGTACAACCGAATGACTGCAAACATATAAAGGGGAAGTTGTATGTTTCACCATATTAAGTGGCCGATGATTCGGCAAAAGATCGACGCCAAAGGGCAGACTGTGCTCGTTAAATTCTATGAAGGAACTTGGTGCTGTGTTGGATACCAGCGCCGAGTGACTCACCACTTATCCAAAAAGCTTGCGATTGATCACGCTCATCATGCGTGGAAAAACTTTGTCCTTAAAGTCATTGATCATCAAGGAGTCATCGAGACTGTGGATCACACAGGGATTGCTGTATGAACCTCGAGCTAGTAGCGGTTTCAACGTTCTTAGGTTTTGGTGTGGGAATGATCTTTGGATTTATCTATTTTATTTGGAGAGTTTTATGAATTTAGACCCGAAAGCTTATCGAAGGGCCGCCGAAGTGGTTTTTGCGGAAAGAACGCATTCGTGTTGTGCGGCTCTTGGTGGTGACTCGAAACTCTCTTTTGAAGAGTATCTCAATCACACTCAATGTTTTGCAGAATATTTCAAAGTGCATGGACGAATCTTTTGGTGGTGGATCGGACCCGATGGGACACAAGAAGAGGTTCGCGACGCTAGAACCATTGCTTTGCTGCTCATGGAGCAAATTGTGAAGGATGAATTATGAGCAAAGAGGACCTCGTAAGACTTTCGATATTTGTGGCATTTATTTTCTTTTTCGAATGGATGGTGAATCATGAATAAAACTTACCGCAACACCCGTCCCAGAGATCCCGATCTTGATCAGTTTGCGCATTTTACAATTCATGTCCCGAAAGAGACAGCCAAAGTGATCAAGCAGATCTCAGAAGAGCGGGTTTTACCGATCTCAAGAGTCATCTGCTACGCGATTGATAATGAATTGGACTGCCCGGTTCCGTTTAATTACGAGACTGAGTTCCCTGATGTGATTTCAAGAGAGTTTGAATATGCAGAAGAGGCCGCAAAGATCCTCAAATTTCTAATGATTCACTTCCAAAAGTCTGGAACTGGTCTTGATATGCTGGTCCTTTGTCGAAGGGATATGGGCATTCCAAGCAAAGAGAGATTTTTGCTGGGCTTTCGGGAGTTGTTAGAAAAGAAAATGCTTGAAACTTTTTATCCAAATAATGCGAAATTTCGCTACGCAAAGACTTATAAATATTATCGACCCAGCCGAGATTACATTGAAGAAACAATGACAAAGAAGCGGAAAGCAATTCGTCGAATCAACGCGACTTTAGAAAAGGGTCCTCTCAATGCCTCATTCGAAGAAGACAAGGAAGAAAATTGAAATGAAACCTCAAGAGATTATGGACTTTCGCATCCAACATAAAATGACTGAAAAAGAATTTGCTGAATTTTTAGGCGTTACCTGGCAAGCGGTGCGCTTGTGGGAAACCGGACAAAGGTCTTTATCTGAAACCAATGCTCGGTTATTACGGTTGTTCAAAAGACATCCGAATTTGATGAAGGAGTTTTAATTTATGGAGCAGGTAATTTTAAAAAGCGGACGGCGACCCGGTAAAAACTTAGAAGTTATCCGAGAAGAACTAGATTCGTACTCTCGGGAAGAATTGACTGAGTTACTTATGGTTCTTCCGGGACATGATGAAAAAATTCATTACGGTTTGGCTCTGACACAAACGGGACTTTTGAATGGTTGTCCACGTTGTGAGATTTTGATGCGATATAAGGGACCGAGAAAATGACTACACCACCAAGAATCCGAGGAAAAGTAGGTCTCGCTGAAGATGGGCAAGGTTTTGACGGCAAATGGTTTTTCACGATTGAAGTGACAGACCTTTATGGAAAAGATCTCGGCGAGCCGTTCGTGTTTGGTCCTTGGGACACAGAAGAGATTGCTCGAGCGGAGCTTGATAAAGCTGTGAAACTCGCTTGCGATGCTGTATCAAAAGCTGAGACCGGAGAACCTGCCACGCAGTATCTTGATATGAAAGACGGCGGAAAGCTGAAGGATTTTTAAAAATGAACGACAAAAAACACATGAGAGTGGTTTACGCTGGAAAAGAGTTCGGCAAAAGCGAAGAAAATGCTATGAGGCTTGCTGAAAAAGTTATCCAATTCGTTCGACAAGGCGGAGAGACTGTCACGATTGAAGTTGTCACCAGTGATTTTAAAGAACTTGAAGATCGCGTTTTAAAACTGGAAAGTCGTATTCTCGAACGGGAATGGGAAGACGTTGAATGAAACCCGGTCGCGAATTTGATCTGCTAATTTCTGAGAAGGTACTTGGTTACACAAGTGAATGGCGAAAAACTGCCGGGTGCTTGTGTACTATGCGCGAATCTTGTGAGGCTTGCGGTGGTCCAATGCCGTATTCCACTGACATCAAAGCAGCGATGGAAGTTTTTGAGAAAGTTGGAGACTATTGGTATTTGCATTTTGTCGACGGAAAATATGAAATTTACGAAAATTTTAGAGCCATCGAAGATGGGGAACCTTTTGCAGCAGCAGAAACAGCACCGCTGGCTATTTGTCTAGCTGCGCTGAAGACTCTTTAAAGGCTTTCCCCTGCCCGTTTAAGAAAATCCCCATAGGCGAACTGCTCTAAGGTCTCTTCGCTCATCTTAGGACCATATTTGGCGCGATAAACGGCATTCCAGGTCGGATTCTGGGACTTATAATCCTCCCATTTCCGTTTCATGAGCAGTTCTTCAAGTTGACGCTTTGCATTTTCAGCTTCATCGATGCGTTTGAACTCAGCAAGTAACTCATTGTTCAAGTGTTCGGCGTGTTTTTGGGAAACGTACTCTCGACCGGAGTTTAAAATTCCGAAAAGGATATTGGCGAGGTTCCCCTTCTTTCCTTTGCCGACATCGAAGCTCAAAGCATCGAGACTTCTCTGAACGACGTCATGGGAATTTTTGCCCGACTCGATAAGCTTTTGAAGATTAGGGGCAGAGATCCCGAACGGTTTCAGGTTTTCCGGAAGCGCTATTGTATTTGTATTTATATTTAAAGAAATACTACTACTATAAGGAGCATTTGGCCTAAGTTGCGGCTCAAGTTCCGGCTCAACTTTGACTCTAGTTTGGCTCAAGTTCGGCTCATGAATGGCTCGGGTTTGAAAAACGAGCTGAGCATAAATATCTTCAAAAATTTCATATTTCGTCCAGCCACCTCGGCCATCTTTCCAGTCATATCTTTCGATAAATCTTTTGTCGTGCTCTAGACGTTGGACCGCTTTGCGAACCGCTGCTGCTGTGGTGTTCAGAGATAACGCCATGTTCTCAACGGCGAGGCTTGATGAGATTCTTGAGCCATTGGAAAGGCAGCTTTGGAAAATATAATTCAGCGCGTTTCTTTGCAGTCCAATGAGCGATTCAATATTGCGTAAATTTCGCGATTTTGGCTCATGTTTGGCTCTGGTTTGGCCCATGATTGGCTCATGAAGTGGCTCAAGTTCCGGCTCAGGTTTGGCTCTAGTTTGACTCATGATTGGCTTACGTTTGGCTTCACTTTGGCTCAAGTTTGACCTAGGTTCCGGCTCATGATTGACTCTAGTTTGGCTCAAGTTGGGCTCATGATTGGCTTCGGTTTGGCCCATGATTGGCTCAAGTTTCTTTTGAACGGGTAGGGTAGCCTCAAGTCGCTTTTGATTTTCCAAAATTTGTTGGCTCAAGTTTGGCTCATGATTGGCCTCACTTTGGCTCAAGTTCGGAATTGGTGGAAGTTTTGAAAGCGCTCCAGCCATTAGGTCAAACAATTCGCTTTCTGTCAGATCAGAACGAACCTTTGGCTCATGAATGGCTCTAGTTTGGCTCAAGTTTTCAACTGATCGAGCGTTCAAGACGGGATCGGTCGCCATCTGATATTTGATGGAGTCCAGAGGTTCACTTTGGCTCATGATTGGCTCAAGTTTCTCAGGCAAAGCTTCGCGCTCTCGGTTGTTCCGAGCAATGAAACCGAATGAAGAAGGTGCTGAATCACCTTCGTCTTCGAA
This sequence comes from Bdellovibrio sp., assembly GCA_046070625.1. Lineage (GTDB taxonomy): Bacteria > Bdellovibrionota > Bdellovibrionia > Bdellovibrionales > Bdellovibrionaceae > Bdellovibrio. The sequence continues at coordinate 4,859 of JBJTMR010000297.1, forward strand.
ATCAAATGTTTGCTTCGATTTGTTCTTGGTCATCGTTGTTTAAAAGCTCCAAAACCTTGTTGGTGAAAATTTCGTAATGTGCTGAAGCTCTGACGTTCAAATCAAAAATGAATTGTTTGCGAGCCGCTGCTTTCTTTACACCAGCATCTTGACCAATGGGCTCAAAAACGTGGAGTTTGCCAGCATATTTATCTCTAATGTGCTGCAGTGCTTGCTTCTCGACCTGTGACCTTTGGTCCAGGCGGGTAGGGAGAATGCCCAAAATTTTCGGAGTTTTTGGGTAAAATTCCTGAAGCGAATTCAAATTTGATAGGACTGAATCAATTGTCGCGACCGTAAATGCATCCAAATTGACTGGGATCACCAAATAATCGACGAAAGTGAAAACGTTCACATTCATGAGTCCCATGTAAGGGGACGTGTCGACGATGATATAATCATAATTTTTGGCGAGTCCTGATTGCTGAAAACGAAGCTTCATGAGTTCGTCTTGTCGACGGACCCCTTTGGCGTTGAGCTCGGATTCCAGAGCACCCAGACGTTTAGAGGTAAGAAAGACGTCAATTGTTTCCTGTTTGCCTTGCTCTGGCAAATAAGCGGTGACTTGATGAAGTCCTTCGGGCGAGAAATTCTCCGCTCCCTCGACCAAAAACGCCGCAAAATCCGTTTTCCCTTCAAGTTTCAATTTGAAATAAGAGCGGATATTGGCTTGCGGGTCGGTGTCCACGAGCAAAACTTTTGCTTCAGGATGACGGTGTTTGATTCCTGCGGCAAAATTTACCGAGCTGGAAGTCTTGGCGACTCCACCTTTGAATGAAACAAACGCAATTTTTTTGGGAGTTTTCGTCATTATTTTCCCTCCAAATGACTAGTTTTATCTTGAAGCAGTCCAGGGAATAATGGCAAACTTTAGTCGAAAAATCTTATCGGCGTAGCGTTATAAAATGGACCAAGGTAGAGTGAGAATGAAAATCGGGCAAGTCTACAAATCTGAAAGACCCAATGATGTTATTTTCTATGTCGTCATCAATGATTATGGAAAATATCGACCGCTGAACCTCAATGGTCTGTGTAAGCTTTCGACCAATATGTCGGAAAAGATTTGTCCGAAAATAGGGGACGCTCGAGATCAGGTCGGGTTCTATAAAGGGGACGTTTTGGTTTCAGAGACCTTCGAGGAATTTCTGAAGATTCATTCGCTGACAAATACTTCTGATAAGTGACCTTATGTCACACAAAGTCAGATTTTTGATTTGAGCTGCCCAAAACTCAAGCATCATAATTGAGTCATGCGAGAATTTGAGAACTCGGTTCGCTGGTATTCCATGGAGGAGTTCCGGCGAACTTTTAAAGTCGGTGATATTCTTCGGATGATGTCTGGGAAAACTGTCCTGGACGTTCGAGTGACAGCGATCGGGGAAACCAGGATCCTTTATCGACTGGCAGTCGGGGTCACGGTTGAAAAACCCGCGACCATCACCGCCTATCATTGGCTCAAACTTCCCGCCCGTCCAAGTCTGTAATCGTGAACGCTTGATCTCGAATGGATTGATCAGGATTATCGATGAGCTGCAGCTTCTCTCCCATGTGTCCCGTATATTGGAGCAAATGAATGGCGGTCTCCACTCGAGTTTTTGGCAACGGATTTCCAGACCGCGCGAAATGACCAATGATGACTTTTTTGGTCGGCCATCGGTTTTGCTCTCGCTCTTCTTTGACGAACGTGAAGACTTTTTCGGTGTCAGAGAGTCTTGTTTCGACTTCTTTTTCCTTTTGTGGCGTGAGCACTTCTCTAGAAAACAAATACCCGTCTCGAATGATGATGAAGGGTTTATTAAATAACACTGACCCGTCTGAGAATTTATTCACTTGGCACAAAATAGCGCTTTGATCCCCGACGAGCTCTTTGCCGGTCATCTCAGTAAATTCCTCAGGCGGTAAGGGACGAAGGACACGGGATATGCGAGAATTAGAAGGAAGTCCCGACCCGCCTCGACCTGCAAACTGAGTCATGTCTTTGCTCTGAGAGGAGGATTTTCCCATGTGGTTGATCATCTCCACTTCAGCACCCGAATACTCGACAAGCCAGCTCATGAATTTCGTCACTGCTTTATTCATATCGTTTAACATGCTCTCGGATCCCCAAAAGCTTGCAATCGGATCGAACACAATTCTTTTGGGTTTAAAGTCATCGACCGCTTCTTGCAATTTTCTCTTCGCTTCTTGGTTCGGGTGGAGAAATTGCTGCCGGTCTTTTTCAATGAGGCAAAGGTCCGCGTCTTTTTTGATCACAATGGAGTCGAGAATAATTTGAAATCTTGGATCATCTTCTTTGAT
>JBJTMR010000298.1:0-2042 GCA_046070625.1 Bdellovibrio sp.
CTTTTTTTTTTTATTATATTAACTACAATTTACATGATTCTATTTATCCCAGTATTGCTTTATCTCGCGGAGCGTAGCCTTAGACATGCCGGTCTGCAGCTCTATGTTTAGGATTCTTGCTGACCAGATATGCTTTTTACAGGAGACTTCATTGTAAAAAGATGTGAAGTATCATCCGGGACTTGCGAACGAGCCACGGAGGGACGTTTCACTCACAGTCTTAGAGCTACCGATTGACTAGCATAGGTTACCGTAGCAATGTGCTGCTCGCGGTTCAGCACAATTGGTGATGCGTCAACATTCACTCGAACATCTGACGAGACTCTCGCTTCACGAATGTACAGTAACTTGATGAACGTCGTACGCGGAGTGAATCAAACGAATTGGGGCGATCGAGATGATAGTAGAGAGTGAACCAGACGAGTTTATTGCATCGAAGCTGAGGACGGAGCGAAGTCTGGTAATGGCGTTGTCGATGACTCTTAATGTTGGCCATAGTCGAACCGACACACCGCAGAGAAGGTGGGAGAGAAGGCGTAGTGTCCTAACATGAGTCACACATAAGACCCTCTGCTTTTGAGCTGAGTTCGATGAAAGTAGAGTTGTTAAACTCGAATTGTGTGGTGAACCTGGAGCGACGAGGTACACCCCGAGTCGATAGGGAGACGTCGAGAGTTGAGCGAATTAGCCTCCGGAGACGTGTAGAACTACTCCGCAGTTTTCAATATGCAAAGAGTGAGGAATACGAGTGGTTTTGCAGATGTGAAAAGCCAGGGGAACGAACGTGTTTGAACGTATGTTGGCTAACCGACGTGAAGAGTGAAGTGGAGGGCATACTTGATCGAGCATAGGAGACCCCGACTAAGCACCTTCGTTGAGATACAGTGTCAGTGACATAAGGAATTTCTTCTTTGAGCTGTGGTGAGAAGATGAATCTGATGAAAAAAAAATTTTTTTTTTGAAGAAAATTCGAAATTTTTGAGAAAAATGGCAGATCTGGGCACCCCCCCAAAAAATGACCATTTTTGACCATTTTTGGATGAGAGTGAGTGTCTTGACACTTTCCCAGCCAAATTATATAGTATTTAAGATCCCCCCACCAGATCCCGCCAAATTTTTCCGATCTCGAAAAATTTTTCAAAAAAAATTTTACGAATTTTCATAAAATCAAATTCTTCTCGTTCGGATGATGCGAAATTTGCTCATACGTGAGATTTTGGCTTTGCATTCCCTCTCAGCGCACAATATTTTTTCGAATAAAATAATTTTTTTCACAAATTCAAAAATAATTTTTTTCTAACGGAAAAAAAAGTAAAAAATTTACTCAAAAATTCGTGATTTTTCGTTAAAAAATAGACAGAGATCGAGTGTTAAGCGCAGATCTGACACTAGCGTTGTAAGAGAGGAACGTGCCATACTGATTGTATGGATCCACTTCTTTGTGGGACTGTCTGCGTCGAGTGTACGTACGAGTAAGCGTGCAGCTTGTGAGCGTTTTCGCCACAAGATGAAGGGTTTACTAAGAATTCTCGGAGGTGAAATAGAAATCGGGAATCTGCTGCGGAATGGACATGGAGGATCAGCATTCGATTTTATGAGCGCTGTCTCAGTTTCCGAAAAATGCATTTACTTTTTGAATGTCCGTGAAAGATATGAACAAAAGTTTTTCGGTAAAATTGAGCATTTCCAGCGTCATAACAGTCTTACGGTGAGCTTGCCGAATTCTTATCACTCAGTTCCGAGAACATTTATGGCGAGGGGAACTTCGAACAGGAGATAAATTTTTTTAACTGAAAGCAAAAATTTAGCTTCTTGGTAGATAATTCCTTCTGACACAGGGGATAACCTTAGACAGAAATTTACTTTCTAAGGGGCCACTGCCTAGGTAGTAGTAATTGAATCTTTTTTTTTTTATTATATTAACTACAATTTACATGATTCTATTTATCCCAGTATTGCTTTATCTCGCGGAGCGTAGCCTTAGACATGCCGGTCTGCAGCTCTATGTTTAGGATTCTTGCTGACCAGATATGCTTTTTACA
>JBJTMR010000299.1:0-2392 GCA_046070625.1 Bdellovibrio sp.
ATATTTGAAGCCATTTTTAAAGATCGTGCTTTCTTCGTCTGTTTTTGATTCCGATTGCGAATAGAAAGCTGAAATTGCCCTTGGTGGCCCCAAACAAGGTGTTTTTCTGTAAAGCCACATCAGTCTGAATACCACCGACAATAGCGCCCGTGGCGACGGCGTGATCTTTGTGGATGTCTCATTTACTGACATCCAGAGAAATCAAAGCAGACCCGTGACGTTTATTACTCAGAATCTGGTCCATCCGTCTGATCGTCAGCGCCTGAGTCCGCGGCGTCATCAGGGGGAATTTCTGCCTTCGTGTCTTTTTTGCCTGACTCTACGGACGAAGGCGTTTTTGCTAAAACCGCGTTGCACGCTGGCTTATTTCTGAAGATATGCTTCCACATCTCTTCTTGGGCTTTTCCCTTAAGTTCCGGCGATTGCAATTCAGATCCCATATAAGAACCGGCTTTGGCGTATTCTTTCAGGTGCTTCAGCTTGCGTGGAATTTTCTTTTCACCGTCACACTCCCCTTGAGAGGCTTTTCCGCCCTCGGCGATAAAGCTGTAGGCTTTCATGGGAGCTTTCTTTTTCGCCAACGAGAAAGAGGCTGGGCTCACCATGGGTTGAAGAAGTAAGATACCGGCCAAGATCGTTAGTTTTTTGAGTTTGCTTTGCAACATATGGGAAAATGCTAACAGGAAATGGTGTTGGGTAAAAATAAAAAAGTGCTTTTATCGCTGCTTTTTTATGCAGCGCTTGCTTGGGGTTCTTAGAAGTGGACCTATCGCAAGATCACTCTTTGCATTCGCATGCGCTTAATACCTATCTCTGTCGCAATCAAAGACCAAACAAATTGTTATTAATGTGAGACACACAACTCATTGTTTAGCCTAAAGTTTGAGCAAACATAAACTTATCTACAGACGTTCCGATATCTATTCCCAGATTAAGGAGTCACCATGGCTAGAGAAACCAAACAAGACAGAACAGTGCGCACAATACTTGATCAAACAACAGAACACCTTCATGAACTGAAAACGCTGGAAGCAAATCCGACTACTAAAGAGCTTGATGTTGAAAGATGGGCGCAAAGCTTTTTACGTAACTGTTTGGGTTACACATCGTCCGCTGGCTACTCTATTCGTGCGCAAGAATCCAAAGGCAAAATGCGCCCTGACCTAGTTATCCTTCAAGGAGAAAAGCCGGTGTTTGTCGTTGAAGTTAAAAAACTGGGTTTCGATTTATCTAAATCAGACTTCAGATCCGGCAAAACACAACTTAGTGAATATTTAAACCTTATTGGCAATGTTCAATGGGGCATGCTTACCAATGGCGTCGAGTGGAAACTTTTTGATTTCTCTCAAGCGCAATACGGAGGCATAGAAATTTCGAACTTCGATTTAAAATCAGATGGCGACGTCATCGATGTCACAAAGAAAGCCGTGGAAGAGCAGTGCTATGAATTGCTTGATCTTCATGAAACAACTTTCACAGCAAAAGGATGGCCTGAGCTTTCTCGGGAGGCGATGGCATTTTCACCTGAGTCACTTTCTAAAGCCATTTTATCTACAGATGTAGTTCGCTATATCGCCAAATTTGTTAAAGGCGAATATGAGTTCAAAGCGAATCACGAAATTCTGACAGATCGCTTATACTGGCTTCTTGAACAGGGCCTCAATGATGCAATTGTTGGTTGGAATGATGCTAAAGCCGCGGAGATTCAGAAATATGTAAAGGCGCAAAAGCGCGCTTCTCGCAAAATTAAAAAAGTTAAAAAAGACTCTGGGACAGATAGTTCTTCTGTGGAGTTGGCAGAAACCTCTATCACCCCAGAAAACGCCGAGACCCCAAAAGCAGCTTCTTAAGGAGCCCCGATGAAAGCATTATTTATTTTCTTATTTATATATTCCACGGGCGCTCTGGCAACGGAATGCTCGAGCACTGCGAAAACAATTCCTACGACTTTATCTCCAATAAGAGTCGTAGCCTCTATCAACTTTACGCCATTAAAGCCCAATAGTGGTGAGACATCGCCGGAACGAAGTGGTTGTTGTTCACATCATAGCGGAGTTTGCGGTTGCTCGGATGGGAGAGCCGTGTGTTGTGATGGATCCTACTCACCGACTTGTGGTTGTAACTAAAGAAACTATCGCTACGCGAATGTCTAAATTGCCCAGGAAAGGGTTCGAACTATGAACGACAATTCTGTATCTGTTGCCGCAGTATGTGTAGTGTTGCTTATGTTTTTCTTTTTGGTGGGACGTGAAATCGTTTGTTGGTACTGGAAAATCAACAAAACCGTCGAACTTCAAAATGCCATGCTAAAAGAATTAAAAGCGATGAATGAAGAGCTTCAAAAGCAACGGCTTGGGAAAGTAAGTTAGTTACCATCAGACTCCTACTTTGC
>JBJTMR010000300.1:0-3788 GCA_046070625.1 Bdellovibrio sp.
ACTTCACGCAGTTCGCTTTCGTCGTCGATGATCAGGAGTTTGCCTTTGGATGTCTGTTCAGATGTCATGGGTTCATTATGACAAAAGCCTTCGAGGTCGTCATTAGCTCCGAGGCCTTCAAGCGGTCAATTTATGTTCAAAACCAGGCCCGAAATGCAGGGGAGGTGTTAAGAGAGTTTATTCAGAGGTGCCGGATTCATGAATTTTCATGCGGTTCCCTTTGGTTTCTTGATAAATGGACGGATAAATGGGTTTTTTTGCTTAAAATGACAGCATAAGGCAGCTTGTTACGGAAATTTTAAAAATTGTTGTTGATCTGACCAATCACAATCGCTATAACAAATTCTCCAAAACACCATGGGGTGGTAGTTAAGTTGGTTATAACGTCCGCCTGTCACGCGGAAGGCCGCGGGTTCGAGTCCCGTCCACCCCGCCATTTTTTCTAAATGGCAGTGTTTCAGAAATAAATCACCGAAGCCGAAAGCTTCGGTTTTTTTATGTCTAAAATGCTTCTATGGGGCGTAAATATAGCCACGAAGTTAGCAACATAACTGACCTCTAAAAGGGGCGGGTGGGAATTGGACCATACCTTTTTTCAAATTCTGCAATTCACACCTAAGATTTAAAACTTTTTCCCAGCGCCTCTACAGTCAGGCGTTCCGAGGTGACCTTCCCGAATTCTGGTCTATATACAAGCGCAATTTCATCTTCATAAACCGGCAATTTTTCGATCTGCTTGAGTTGGGTGGAATATAAGCTCACAGCTCTTTGAGGCAGAATGCCAAAACCGATATCTTCGGCGATGAGGCGGCAGATAAGTTCTAAACTTTCAGTGGAGATGATATTGCGAGGCTTGTCTTTCCATTTTTTTAAAATGGACTGGGTTTGAAATAAGTTTGGATTGCAAATAACTGTATCTCGATTTTTTGAGGTCTTATTTGCCCATACTCCGACCGTGTCCGTGGCTACGGGACTGATCACGAGATCAGGAACGCGAGTGGGGTTAATAACAATTCCAACATCAATAAGGCCTTTTTGAATGTCGGATTGAATATTGCGCGAAAGATCGTGTTTAAGCTCGATTTTGTAATCCGGAGCCACAGTTTTTAAATACCTTAAAGCTTTAGGAATTGAATACTGAGCCACGGTGGAGTGGCAGCCAATAGTGATGGTTCTGCCTGCGAAAACCGTTCCCTTGTCTGTAGCTATATCAAAGTCTGAAAAGGCATGAAGAGCCGTTTGGGCTTTGCTGAGCATTATTTTTCCAGTCGGAGTCAGCTGTATGCCACTTCTTGATCTGTAAAATAATGTGCAGCCAAGGCCCTGCTCAAGTCTTTTAAGGCTTTCTGAAAGAGCTGGCTGACTAATTTCAAGCTTACTAGCGCATTGAACTATTGTTTCGCAGGAGGCCATTTCGACAAAGTTTCTTATGTCGCTCAGTCTGTGTTTCATAAGCAATCACCTATATATATTATAGGTATACCCATATTTTACTTATAGTATAAATTCAAATACATTTTCTCCTGACCAAGGGGTTTTGATAACTTCAACAAGGATTAAAAAATGAAAAAAATTGTCTTATTCGTACTTCTTCTAAGTTCAATGTATGCAAATGCTCAGCCCGCTAAAGCACCTTTGATGAAGTGCCATGATAACTACTTCAGTAATTTTATTGCGCAAGAAAACGATGGAAAAATATCTTTGCGTTTTGATGCCGCGGGATATGCGGATCGTTTGGAGCTTGCAGAGAAACTAGGATTGCCAGCTGATAAAGCGTTTAATCGTTTGGATATCAATGTGCCGAAAAAAAATTGTTCGTGGATGGACGGTGGTCGTCTGAGCTGTATTGATTCTAGCGCAACATTGATCTTCAGAAATTTCAATGGAGATGTTGAAGCGATAGCATCTGCCGGAATTACTTTAAACACGGGCGAAATGGGCGTCGGTTCCAGCTCTTACAGAAAAGTAGAATTGACTGTAGAAAATGATAAAGTCGTGACGGACTCTAAAGGCTATCTTTACTGCAGTGGACAGTTGTCTCGATAAACGGACGGGAAGTTACTAAAGAGGTCTGTGTTTTTAAAACAAGACCTCGTAAAAAAAATCTATCTATGGCTTACGATCAGCCATGATTTCTGTGTTGATTCCCGCTTTTGGTCAGAAAGCCGAGTTAGGTCTTTTATCGCTGATCAATACCAAACGGACACGTTGCCTGCAGAAGTTGGCGAACATTTTTTTGAAACTTTTTTATTAAAGTAATTCGTTCGTCTAATGTATCGAGTTTTTTGATCAGCTGAGAACGGATCTTATCTTTAGTTAAAGCTCCTTGCTGGAGAGCGCTTGCTAGAGATTGAATTTCTTTAAGGGTAAAACCTAAATCTTTCGCCTGTAATACTAAAAGAAGAAGCCTTTCGGATTCAGGAGGGAAATCACGGTAATTAGAGTCTCCTCTTTGGGCTCGAATGATTCCTAGTGTTTCATAATAGCGCACTCTTGAGACAGACAAGCCAACTTTTTTTGCTAAGTCACCAATTTTCATATTTTCCTCTTGAGTCTAAAGTATACCTTAAGGTTTACAGTAAAAGTATGGAATCACAAAGATATAAAAAAATAGTTCAAGCCAGCGCGATTTATGACTTAATTGTTTCAGCTCCATTTGCAACACCATGGACATTCAAATGGCTGCATCATGGATTGGGATATTTGGTCACACTTCCAGAATATTTACCTATGCACATGTTGTTTGCCAACTTAATGGGAAGTGTCGTTGTTGTTTGGTCGACTCTGCGTCTTCGTCAGTATAACCAAATTTTTGGTTTATATGATGGAATAGCCCGCATATTATTTTTTACGTGGCAAATGTATTATTTTATAGGATTTCAAGCGCCTTGGATCGTCGGCGTTTTTGCGATATTTGAAATTACTTTTGGAATTTTACAGTTGGGTTTTAGGAAAAATCTCTGATTTTAAAATGTTTCATAAAACAATTCTTAGTTCATGCCTCAACGACCGCAATGAAAATGGCGTTGTCGGACCTCTTGCATTCTGAAAGAGGTCCGGCTATTTCATTCATCCTATCGGGTTATCGTCTCCAGGATGGACGGCGATGCTTTTTTGTCGAGGTCCGCGGCGTCGACGACGTGGAGCCGTCTGTTACTGTGCCCGTAGAAGAGGGTGGTGGTGCTGTTTCCGTTACAGGAGGAGTCTCTGATGCCGCAGGAGCTTCTGCAACAGAAGCTGCAGCCCCATACAAGCCGACACAGCCTGAGATATCATCCGCACGCAAAGTCAGAAGATATTGAATGTCATGATAAGGATTCGCGTACATGATCGACTCACTCACGTCAGAGTGTTTCAATCCTAACATATGCCCCAATTCGTGATTTACTACTGCCGACAACGTTGTGGTGTCTTGTATATCACGAACGTTCAAATTAATATCAGATTCTGAAATCGACAAGGGGAGTGTCCTGCCATAAATCGAAACAAAGGTAATGCCTGTAGCGCCGTTTGCATCTCCCCAGCCAATGACATTCGCAGTATCACGTGGTCCGCCTTCAGAGGTTTTGTCCGTTTCACCCATATAGTTAAATTTAACATTACAGTATGAGGACCAATAGCTCATGCTTTGCTGAATTGTCGCCAGCGCAGCAGAACTTAGAGAGGAGGGGGCTCCGGATGGGTTGTAGTACCAATTTATCGCGCCACTTTTCCAACGAGGAGCGTTCGTCGGATCAGAGGAGCCATCGTAATATACTTTGTTAACACTTATTGATGGAAGATCTCCT
>JBJTMR010000301.1:0-6933 GCA_046070625.1 Bdellovibrio sp.
CCTGCTAAGACTTCAAGATGGTCTCAGTCCGAAAGTCTTTTAAAATGGATTAACAAGATAAGCGAAGAGGCGATTGATATCAGCAAGTTGAAGAACGCAGATGAACCATCAATGCGTGCGCTTGCTAAACTCTATGAAAAATACCAAGATCTGTTGGCTGAAAAGAACTCCTTGGATTTTTCAACAATCCAAACAGAGACTCTAAAGCTTCTTAAGGAGAATTCGCAGGTTGCTGAGAAAATCAAGGCGCAAATTCAGTACATCATGGTCGATGAGTACCAAGATACCAACTCTATCCAGGAGATGCTCCTTAAAGAGTTGATTAACGAAAAGCAGAATATATGCGTCGTGGGTGATGACGATCAGGGGCTATATCGATTTCGTGGAGCCTCTATTAGAAATATTCTTGAGTTTAAAAACCTCTTTCCAAACGGTCGTTGCAAAGAAATCAAACTCGAGACTAACTATCGCTCACACCCGGATATTGTAAAGTTTTATGCGGAGTGGATGGAGGATCAGGCTTGGGAAGTCGGCAGTGTCGACTTCAGGTTTGATAAACATATTCATGCCCAAGATGGAGATTTCCCAAAATCTCCGGCGGTAATTAAAGCGTCGGCAGAAGTGGGGGATGAGTGGACCGATGAAGTTCGCAAATTTCTCCTCCATCTCAGAGACAGCGGAAAGATCACGAATTGGAATCAAGTGGCTTTTCTTTTCCGATCTGTGAAAAGTGATCAGGCATTGCGATTGGCCCGAGAGCTTGAGAACTCCGGAATTCCAATATACTCACCGCGCTCAAACCTATTCTTCGAAAGACCCGAAGTATGCCTGATGTTTGGAGCACTGCTATTCCTCTTTGCCGGGAACTTGAAAGAACTCCAGTATTATAAAAAGCGGGATGGAACAGTGGGGCAACTTGAGATATGGGATTTCTATAATAAGTGCCTAAATCTCTTCACTGCTGAGATCCGAAAGCCGGAAAATGAAGAGTTAAAAAACTGGGCAGCCAGTCAGATGAGAAGTCATCAAGCTCTGTCTTCGAATACCGACTACTCCTTCTTAGGTCTATTCTATCGGCTTTTGAAATATCCATTGTTCAGCAGTCTGATGCCAGAAAGCCAAACGTCTAAAGGCCTAATTGACGAGCGTCCGATGAGAAATCTATCGATCTTCTCACAGCTTTTGGCCAAGTTCGAATATCTTCACCATATCACAGTTCTCGGCCCAGAGTATTTAAAGCAAAACCTGGCGGATCTCTTCAACAATTACATGAGGTATATCGCGGATGGTGGAATATCCGAGTACGAAGATGACTCCGAGTATGCCCCATCTGGGTGTATTTCGTTCCTGACCATCCATCAGGCAAAGGGGTTGGAGTTTCCGATAGTGATCGTTGACTCTTTAAACACAGAGCCACGCAAACAATTTACCGATATCGATGAGATTATCGAAACGAAGTACTTAAATCGTGCGCCATTTGAGCCAATGGAGTGGACAAAGTTTTTCGATTTCAAAAGGCTTTATTACACCGCCTTCTCGCGTGCCCAAAATCTCTTGGTTCTTTCGTGCCAGGAAGAAAATCGGAAATCTAAAAAGAAGGTACCGACAAAATACTTTAAGGACCACTATGAGAAACTAGTATCATGGTCGGATCCAAGATTCGATGTTGCGAAATTTGAATTCGAAGCCGTTAAAAACGTGAATCTGAAGAATGAGTATTCTTTCACAACCCATATTAATATTTTCGAAAACTGTGCGCAGCAGTACCGTTTCTTCAAAGAGTTCAAGTTTAATCCAGTGCGTACTGGTCCAATTATATTCGGTACGCTTGTTCACGAAACAATCGAGGATATTCACAAGGCGGCTTTAAAAGGTGAGGTGTCCTCCGTCACTGATGCGAAGATCGAAGAGTGGTTCAATAAGAACTACGAGGTTATCTCCAAGGCACAACGGGTATATCTAAACCCAGCTGTTCTTCGAATTGCACTTAGTCACGTGGTTCGCTATTTCCATCGCGAGAAAAACAACTTCGATCGCCTACGCGAAGCAGAAGTTGAAGTCTCATACGTGAAGGACAACTACATCCTAAAAGGGAAAATCGACCTTATCCGCGGCGCCGGAGATACGGTTGAGATTGTTGACTTTAAGTCTGAGAATAAACCCGACCTTGAGGCGGAGCGTCATAAGATCGAGCAGTACCAGCGTCAGTTAGAAATCTATGCTCACATTGTCGAGGGAAGAACGGGTTTGAAGGTTTCGAAGATGCACCTCTATTACACGAGTGAGGAGAGTGGAAATCCATTCGTGACATTCGAGCGCTCGGACTCTAAAATCGAAGCTACAATTACCGAGATAGACAAGGTTGTCGCTCGAATCGAAAACAAAGACTTTGCAATCAAGGAACGACCGACCAAGAGCTGCAAGAACTGCGATATGAGATTCCACTGCGACGACAAATACAAAAAAGCCGCGTAGTAGGAAAAGATGAGCAAAAATAAGCAACAGGATCCACAGCAGACTTTAAAAGTTGAAAATTACGAATTCGAACCGATCAAAGGTTATCCGATGTTGAACTGGAAGGGGAAACGCCCTTTTACTTCGACGCAATATTTTCCTGCACAACTTAAAGAGTCTTATGGCAAACCCGATGCTAACGGGTGGATGAATAAGATCTTCTGGGGGGACAACCTTCAGGTGATGAGTCACTTGTTGAAGGAATATCGTGGGAAGGTAAGATTGATATACATCGATCCACCTTACGACTCAAAAGCTGATTATAAAAAAACTATTAAATTACGCAATAAGGAAGCCATTGGAGATCATTCAGGTTTTGAGGAGAAGCAATATAGCGATATATGGTCGAATGATGAATACTTGCAGTTCATGTACGAGCGGTTGTTGTTAATGAAAGAGCTTCTTACTGATGATGGGAGTGTTTTTGTTCACTGTGACTACCGAAAATCCCATCATTTTAGATGCATTATGGATGAAGTTTTCGGAGAACAGAATTTTGTAAATGAGATAATTTGGAAAAGCACATCTTTTACCGGAAGCAGTAAAACGATTGCGAATAAGTTCCCTGTCAACCATAATACAATCTATTGGTACTGCAAAAAATCTTATATTTTCAATAAGCCGCGATTGGATTATTCCGAAGAATACCTTAAGAGGTTTTCTAATCCAGACAACGATCCAAACGGCCCTTGGCAGAGTGTCTCTCTTAAGACGTATTCTGACGAAACATTCCAAAGATTAAAAAAAGAAGGAGCGTTGATAGCTCCGCAAAAAAAAGGTGCGGGCTGGAGATATAAATTCTATCTGAAAGATGCAAAAGGAAAAGTTTTAGAGACTCTTTGGAATGACGAAAATTCTGGTAGTTTGTTTTTCAAATACTACTTGACCAACGCTGAAACTGGCGATTTCGTGTCGACAATATGGGCCGATATTAATATGGAAAACTCAATGGCCTCAGGAAGAACGGGGTATCCCACGCAAAAGCCTGAGGCTTTGCTAGATCGAATCATTAAGGCTACCTCGAACGAGGGAGATATTGTCTTCGATTGTTTTATGGGATCTGGTACTGCTCAAGTTGTAGCCATGAATAACAATAGAAAATTTATTGGCGCTGACATTAATGTTGGCTCAATAAGAACTACTACCAAGCGTCTTGCTCAAATTAGAGATCAGGTAGAAAGAGTTGGATTTCAGGTATTTACAGTCAATCAATTTGAATTGTTTAAAAACCCAGTTGAGGCAAAGGAGCTTCTTCTTTCGTCGCTAGAGATAAATAAAATTTCGAATTCTGTTTTTGATGGAGAAAAGGATGGCAGATTGGTTAAGATCATGCCGATAAACCGAATTGCTTCAAAGGGCGATTTGGGTGATTTGATCGCAGGACTTGATTATAAGATATTTGAAAAACGTCAAAAAGAAAGTCCTAATAGGCCGGTTGAGAAGATCCTTTTAGTTTGTATGGGCCATGAACCTGACTTAAAGGCAAATCTTGAAAAAGATGTTCGGTATAAGGTCGACATTGAGATTGTCGATATTCTGCGAGATAGACAAGAACTACAGTTTAAGCGAGATTCAGAGGCAAAAGTTAAGATTAAAAAAGAAAAGCTTGTCATTGAAAAGTTCTACCCGATGAATTTGCTCCAGAAACTTTCTCTACAAAAAGAAAAAGTAAGCGACTGGAAAGAACTTGTAGAGTCGGTACTAATCGACTGGAACTACGACGGCGCAGTTCTTGAACCTCAAGTTATCGATATTCCAGAGAAGAATGAGTTGGTAGTTGGAGAGTACGATGTTCCGAAAGACGCCGGAACTATCCGAGTTAAGATTACGGACCTTCTTTCTGAGTCTATCGAGATTGAGGTAGGTCGTGAGTAAGAAACCCGTTTCGACGAAGAAGAAGGTTACCAAGTCGGTGAATGCTGACTTGGACTTCGCCTTTTACAATCAGTTGCAATTTTTCTATCAAGATCAGAAGGGGTATATTAGAACTCACTTCAAGGATCTTTCTAAGAAGTTTTTGGATTTCAACGAGCCAAGTCGTCCTGGGTCTTTTTTGCGACGACCGCAGTTTGAAGCTCTAGAGATCTATGTCTTTTTGAAAGAGTTTGCTGACAATACTCACCTTCATAGCCTTTTTGAGCAATGGCACAACCGTGAAGGAGTTTTTAAGAATAGGAACTCGGGGATATCCCGTCACGGGCAGATGAGCTTTGTTGACGAGATTACAGCCGACCAGTACAAGGCCGTCTTGTCGAAGATGAAGGCTAATAAGCGCCTATACCCAAACTATATTTTCGCCTTGACCATGGGGACAGGTAAAACCATCTTGATGGCGACCTGTATCTATTACGAATTCATTTTGGCGAACAAGTTTCCGTCGGATAAACGTTTTTGTCACAATGCTTTGGTTTTTGCGCCGGATCGCACGGTCTTACAGTCACTCAAAGAAATTCAAACCTTTGACTTAAGCAGAGTGGTGCCGCCGGAATATGTGAATTTTCTGACTGCGCACATTCAGTTTCACTTTCTCGAGGATGCCGGAACAACCCTGAGCGTTCTAGACAAGTCGCGATTCAATATTGTGATATCCAATACGCAAAAAATTATCCTTAAACGTGATAATAAAGGTCAGTCAGCAGCAGAGACTCTGTTTTCATCGGGGAAACAAACTCATAAAGTAATCGCAACTTCGGCCATTGATGAT
This sequence comes from Bdellovibrio sp., assembly GCA_046070625.1. Lineage (GTDB taxonomy): Bacteria > Bdellovibrionota > Bdellovibrionia > Bdellovibrionales > Bdellovibrionaceae > Bdellovibrio. Next base: position 5,219 of record JBJTMR010000301.1, read on the forward strand.
GTGTTAGCAGAGTTCGCCGGCGAAGATGGACCTTTGAATGAAGGGGAACTTACTTCAAATCAACGATTTGAAAAGCTAAAGCGGCTCGATCAGCTGGGGGTATTCGTCGATGAAGCCCACCACGCCTTCGGAGATGCTTTGGCAAAGGATATGGGGATTAAATCATCCCCAACGAGTTTACGTGTCACTATTGACCAATTAGCAGCGGCGCTAAGGCAGGGTGGTGCGAATGTTGTAGCGTGCTATAACTACACGGGAACTCCATATGTTGGTCGCGAAGTGTTGCCAGAAGTTGTGTACGCCTACGGTCTTAAAGATGCGATCGAAAATGGGTATTTAAAGAAAACCCATATAGACGATTATGAAAATGTTAAGACGGGCGACTTTGTTGTGGACGTGATCGATGACTTTGTCTCAGAGTTTAAAAAGAAAAGATTTGAAGGAATGCTTCCTAAGTTGGCTTTCTTTGCAACCGACATCGAGGAACTCCAGAAAAAATTGAAGCCGGCGGTAGAAGAAGCCTTGGCTTCGCACGGTATTTCTTTAGATCGTATTTTGGTCAATGTCGGTGATGACAAACTCACAACGAACGACGATATTCGTGAGTTCAACAAGCTAGATACACCTGAGTCAAAAAAGCAGTTCATCCTATTGGTAAACAAAGGTCGGGAGGGCTGGAATTGCCGCTCTCTTTTTGGAGTAGCTCTCCATCGCTCTCCGAAGTCTAAGATTTTCGTACTCCAAGCGACAATGCGCTGCCTTCGAGCGATAGGCGAGGGGCAGCAGACTGGTCGAGTTTACTTGAGCAGGGAAAACTATGAGATTCTTGATAACGAGCTTAATCAGAATTTTAAAATTTCTACAGAAGAACTTAGAGATGTAGCTAAGAGCAAAAGCACCATCAAGGTCAAGCCTGTTCCGCCTCCGGTTAAAATTCCCATTCGTCGGGTACGACGTACGTACGAGATCAAAGAAAAGGCACTTCGAGAAGGCATTGATCTTGGATTGGCTTCTTTAGATAAGGAAAAGTATAGATCGGTTAAGACGAGAAGAACGTCTCTTGAAGGAGACGGAAATGTTCCAGGACTGTCCATAGATCTATCTTCAAAAGTTTCGAAAGTTGAATTTTCTGAGATGACTCTTGTTGCTGAAGTGTCACGCTACCTAAATAAGAGTCCACTGCTTATTGAAGATATTTTGGAATCAACAAAAGACGGGATGGATTTGATTCTTGGAACTGTTAATGAGTTCAATGATGTTCTGTATGACGAAGTGATTCCGAAGTTATTCAAAGAAATGTACGATTTGAATCCAAAAGAGGAGTCGGAAGTCTTCGATATTGAACTTATTAAGCAGCCGCCAATAGATCCGGGATATTATGAAGTCAGGGCTTCTGACGAGATGGTTGTTTCTGTTAAAGACAAGGACGTTGCGCCTTATAAAGAAAAAAGCTTTCACGTTGATCACTACTGTTTTGACTCCAAGCCAGAGAAGACTTTATTTTGGGATCTGTTACGTGAAGAGCGAGTTAAGAGTGTCTGGTTCACCGGCATGCTGACCCACGGGCAGAGTGACTTCTTCATTCAGTATATTGATCCTGAAACTCATTCGGTACGTAGTTACTATCCGGATTTCATCTATATTGACGCTGAAGGTACGTATAATATTGTTGAAGTTAAAGGCGACAATATGATGGATGATTCTGTTGTGTTGGC
>JBJTMR010000302.1:0-7615 GCA_046070625.1 Bdellovibrio sp.
CCCTTCACGATGATAGAAGGATGGAAACACAAGTCCTTCGCTCTTTGCAGCAACCCTTAAAGAAACACTATCTCGAAGAACCCCAAGCGAGCCTCGTCACATTTCACGTCACGGGCAAACTGGAAGATGGAATTTCCTGCCGCATCGAAACAGGAAAATCCCATATTTTAGCAGGACTCCATCCCGCCGCCGGGGGTGATGGTTCGTTAGTGTGCTCCGGGGACATGCTGCTAGAGTCCCTTGTCGCCTGTGCGGGAGTCACCCTCAATGCGGTTGCCACCAACTTGGGCTTTGAGCTGATGGACTCTTATATATATGGTGAAGGTGATATGGACTTTCGCGGCACCCTGGGCGTCGATAAAACAATCCCCGTGGGGCTCACGGCCGTGCGCTTAATCTTTGATATAAAAGACAACATTCCCCAAGAACAGAAAGACCGCCTTATCGCCTTAACAGAAAAGTACTGCGTCATCTTTCAAACTCTTAAGAAGCCACCGACTCTGAATACAGAGCTGTGTGTTTCCAATTGAAGAAAGTAGCCTATCTGTCTAAAAAACTGACACGTCAAATTCGAAGAATTGTCATAAGCTCGATTTAAGAGAGTTTAAACTCTATTGATTGTTGGCACTGATACTGCTAATCAACTTCCGAATCAAATATTCGGAGGCTTCCATGCTCATTAACTCGCGCAATTCTATTCTAATGTCCCTTTGCCTATGCGGTCTGTTGTCTGCTTGTGAGGTTAAAAAGAACCTTGATGATATGCATGATGCGACAGTTAAAATGAGCAATACCACCGAGGACATGAGCGATACTACCAAGCGCATGGAAGAAAAAACTGGAGAGCTTGATAAAAAATCAGGCGATCTTGATAGCAAGACAGCAGAACTTTACGATGCCCTTAGACAAGGGAATGCGGCGATTCTACGTAAAGAGTTCCTCACTCAAATGACAGATTCTAAAGAAATGGCAAAGAAGCTTTCTTTAGGCGTTAAATACTTCTGGGCTTTTGAATTCCAATTATGGTCGATGCAAGGTCTAGACGATGCTCCTCGCCGTGAAGAACTAGCGACATCTGGCGCCCGTGAATTCATCCGTGAAGTACAAGAGTACGCCTCCGTAAATGATTTCATTTCACCAACAACTACAAACAATAAAGAAAAGAACTTCTTAGCCTTGGCAACAACGCTTCATGAAGTAAATGACAAACAGAAAAATCGCGTCGACCCTAAAGGCATCGAGCACATGTCGATGTTGACGTTGATTGAAAGAGCCCTGAACGAAAAACGCAGCCTTGAAGCTGGAAAAATCTCTTTGAGTCAACTTTCCGGATCTTCTTATGAGCTGTTGAACTTTGAAGACCGATTGATCCAACTTCTGCAAGCTCGCCACAACTTCATTTTGGCGATGATTGTCGCAAGAACCAGCAAAGTAGATCAAAGCCTTCAGACGAAAGTAAAACTCGGCTTACTTGGTATGAAATGGTCTTTGGACCTCAGCAAGTTCAGCGATGTTGAAATTGCTGAGCTTAAGAAATATGCAAAAGGTGTCTTGGACACACGTTTGATTATCGCCAAAGCGGGCCACAACATTGAAGCCGATGAAACGATTATGAAGATCCTTAGAAACAGCAATATCTCGGTTTCCACCGGCAAACGCACCCTGGAGCGTACGTCCACAGAGCAAGAGTTGCTAACATCCCTAAAAATCCTTAAAAACTCTCAAGTGGATTTGAAATAATAACTTTCTAAGGGCAGCCAAAAGCTGCCCTTTTTCATTCTGCCTTAGCGATTTTTCCGTATTCAGGAAGTCTGTCAGATTCCCCTTGCGGATACGCCCAGGTCTGTTAGAAAAAGCCATGGAAAATCAAAATTTGAAACGCCCTGAATTATTACTTCCCGTAGGCACGAAAGAGATGGCTCTTGCTGCCATCCACAATGGTGCAGATGCCATTTTTATGGGCGTACCCGGCTTTAATGCTCGTGGCAGAAGCCATGACTTTCAAATCGCTGAAGTGAAAGAGATCATTGATACCTGCCACCTCTATGGCGTGAAAGTGAATCTGGCGTTTAATATTTTGATTTTCCAAAATGAGCTCCCAGGGGCTGTCGAAGTTCTGGAAAAAATCCTGCCCTTAAAACCTGATGCCTTTATCGTTCAAGACTTGGGCTTGGTTCGTTTGATTCGTCAAATGGCTCCGGAACAAAGAATCCATGCATCGACGCAAATGAGCATCAGCAATGCCGAAGCGATTCACTGGTTGGATGACTTGGGCATGCAGCGCTTCGTCTTGGCCCGTGAAAACTCTATTAAAGAAATTCAAGCGATCAAACAAAACACTGCGAAAGAAATCGAAGTCTTTGTTCACGGGGCTTTGTGCGTAAGTTATTCCGGCCAATGCTTTACCTCTGAAAGTATCGGGGGCCGTTCTGCCAACCGCGGACAGTGTGCGCAAAGCTGTCGCTTTAATTACGAAATGCATGTGGATGGCGAAAAGCGCGATCTTCAAGGAAAGTCATTCTTGGTGTCCCCTCAAGATCTTTGTGGTATCAACGAAGTTCCAAGTCTTTTGGATGCGGGTGTTGATTGCTTTAAAATCGAAGGCCGCCTAAAAACACCAGAGTACGTCGCAACCGCAGCAAGAAGCTTTGATGAAGCGATCACATCTGCTCAGAACCACAAACTTCTGTCGAATCCAATTCTTTTGAAAAAACAAATGGCCACAGCCTTTTCTCGTGGCTTTTACAGCGGCTGGTTCCATGGCGTAAACCATCAAGAATTGGTGGAAGGCACATTCAGTGCCCACCGTGGCTTCGAGTTCGGAATCATTAAACGCGTTAACGGCAACTCCCTTGAAGTGGAAATTACCGAACAGAATATTCAACAGGGATTGAAAGCTGATTTCATTAAAGCTGGCGATGGCATCCTATGGGTTTACAAAGACCGTAACGGTCAGAATGCCGAAAAAGGTGGCTTTGTCTTTGCGGTAAAAGCTGTCTCTGCCACCCGCTTTGAACTTGAGTTCTCTCGTGACATCGCGATGGATAGCAATTTTGTGGGCGCTCGCGTCTTTTACAATCACGACAAAGACCTTAAAAAAGACGTTTCTTTAAGCGTCGAAGACAAGCAAAGAAAAAAACGCATCCCCGTCTCTATTCGTGCGGAAGCCTCTTTAGGACAACCGCTGAAGGTGGAATACACCGACGGCAAATACACGGTCTCAGCAAAATCAGAAAACGTCTGCGAAGCGGCTAAAAGCAAAGGGCTTAACTCTTTGGATTTACGTGAGGAGTTGTTTGCCCTGATGGGCAGCCCTTTCCGTGGCGAAGGCTTTACTTGTGAACTTGCTGGAGATACTCCCCTTTTCTTGCCTCACCGCCAGGTCAAAGAACTCCGACAACAGTTGGTGCAACAACTTACGGACCTGCGCATTCAAAATGGTGAAGCTCGTGCGGTGACTCCGCATGCACAAACTTTGACCTGGGCCGAAGATCAAAAGGTCACGGGCAAAAAAACTCTGGGAGTAAAATTCAACTTGTTACTTCGCGATAAAGGTCAGGTCGAAGACGTTGCCAAAGCCATCGAAAATGACGAGTTGCAGGCAGCGGCGATCAATGTCGTTATTTTGGATTTTGAATTTGGTTTGGATTTTGAGCCAAGCCTTAATGCCTTAAAAGCCTGCGGCCTGAAAGTGGGCATTGCGACGACTCGTATCCTAAAACCGAACGAGCATCGCAATATCAAACATCTTTTAAAATTGAATCCGGACGCGATCTTGGCCAGAAATCTGGGAGCCGTTCAGTATTTGCAAGCCAATTCTTATCAAGGGCAAATCTTGGGCGACTTCAGCTTGAACGTCACCAACCATCTGACGGCTCAATATCTGCTTGAGAAAGGCCTTTCAAGCCTTTGCCTGGGCTATGATTTGAATCATCTGCAAGTCAGTGATTTGATCCAAGCGGGTCAAGCAGATCGCTTTGAAGTGACAGCATACCAATACATGCCAAGCTTCCATATGGAACACTGTGTGTTCGCAGCCTTCCTCAGCAAGGGATCTAGCTTCAAAGATTGCGGTAAGCCGTGCGAAAAGCATGACGTTAAATTGAAAGACCAATTTGGAAACTGGCATCAAATTAAGCCCGATCAAGAGTGCCGTAATACGATGTACAATGGGACATCCCAGTCGGCAGCTCGTTTCGTAAAAGAGTGGGAAACCTTGGGTCTGGGTTATATTCGCTATGAAGCGCTGAAAGAGCGTGGGGCCGAGTTGATCACAAAGATCCAATCCCATTTGGATTTTATCAACGGCAAAAAAGAATTGGATTCTTTGATTAAGGATCTTGGCAACGTGGAAAGCTATGGTCTGTCCGAGAGTCATTTCCAAAGAGAAAAAGAATATCAGAGCAGAAAGAAATAGACTGTCTCAACAGCCCTCCTGCAACAGCGAGGGCTGGAACTATTTCGACGGATATTTGGACTTTAAGTACTTTTCGTACTCTCTTAAAACGGAATTCATCACACCTTTTAAAAGCTCATCGAACTGGGGATCTTGCCCCTGGGCTCCCGTTAGTTTTACAAAGTCTGCCAGGATTTGTTCTTCACGTTCTGCATTGAAGAAAGGCAGTCCCTGTTCTTGCTTAATCTTCCAGATGGCCATCGTTAAATCACGACGGCGCAACAGCAAAGCATGCAATTCTTTATGAACCTGATCTATTTCTTCGCGAAGATTGGCAATGGTTTCCAAATTCAATTCCACCTTTAAGTTTAAAAACTAATCCAAACGGAAGAGTGCAAATTTTAAATAACGAAGCTCTTCCATCGCTGACGGATAAGGATGATCCACGGGCTGCCCACCCATGTAAACCAAAGTGGCTTTTTTGCGAGCTCGCGAAAAGGATTCCTTGCAGATATCCATGAATTCTTTCGAAGAAATGTGGCTCGAGCAAGAGCTCGCTGCAAAAAGACCTTCTGGGTTCACCAGCTTAATAGAGTTCGCAAAAACCTTGGTATATGCGGCCTTCGCCTGTTCGACTGATTTTTCATTCGGGGCAAAGCTTGGTGGATCCGTGATCACCAGATCGTATCGTTTCTTATCCAAATTTTGTTGTTCAAGGTATTCAAAAGCATCGGTGGCAATATCGTTGTGAGCCGTCCTAAGCCCATTGATTTCAAAATTGCGCGCCACTGCTTGGATTGCGACTTTTGCAATATCCACACTGGTCACTTCCTTAGCGCCACCTTTAGCAGCGAAAATGGAAAAACCACCAGTATAACTGAACAAGTTCAGCACGGTCTTATCTTTAGCAAAATGCTGAATCATCTTGCGGTTATCACGCTGATCCAGGAAAAAACCCGTCTTGGCGGCATCACGGATATTGGAGGCGAACAACACGCCGTTTTCCAGGAACTGTACTTCGGGCGCTAAGGTGCCAACAATATTGGCACCTTTTTCCTGAGCATCATTGCGACGCTTCAGATAAACACACTTAATTTGCGGGAACGCCGTTTGAATTTTCTCTGCAATCGCCTGAGCATTCCAGGTTCTTTCCATAATGGCGTGATCGTGCTTAATAACTGCTGTGTCATTGTAGACATCCACAATCAACCCCGGAAGACCGTCGCCTTCGCCATTGATGAGGCGGAAGGAATTCGTCACGGACAAATCAAAGGTTTTACGAATCGCCACAGCCTTACGCCATTGCGTTTCAAAGTATAACTCAAGCGTACGCTTGACATTGTTACGTCTAAAAATAGGTTCTTCTGCCAGTACCAGGACACGGAAGCGTAACTGAGTGTCACCTTGCCAAATACCTAAGGCAATGGCTTCGCCTTTGTACTGCAAAAGATGAATTCCCGATTTGATGGAGCGACCTTCGTCAAAACAATTGGCGAAAATCCAGCGGTGTCCTTGCTTAAGATGCTTAACAACGTCTCTCTTAAGCTCAATAGTCGAAATGGGTTCTTCAAATGTAACGGCCGCAGAATTCATTGAGGGGTCTCCAGAGGTGTTCTTTTTATGCTAAATCCTGGGTACTCACAAGGGGTTATGCGGGCTCTCTAAGGGTGTTGATAAATTTACAGCCTACTCTGATTCGGGCCCTTTTTTAGGTCGCTTTATTTGACTCAAACAACAATCTAAACGACTCTGCCCGCTCTGAAGGAGTTCCCTTGGCGCAAAAATCCGCAGCATCCACATCCGCCCCGGCCCCGCTCGATCAAAAGTTTTGGACGAACTTTGCCAAGAACGTGTGGGAGAAAAAAGCCCTCTATCTTAAAAACGTCCAATCAAGCCTGCTGGAACTGGGCGAAACAGAGATTTTTAAGCTTTTGGTGCTTTATGCAGACCGTTGCCGCAAACTCAACGATCCCACGGGCTTTAAGTTTTACATAGATGGGTTTAAAGCAGGAGCTGAAGATGTCTTGCAAGTCCTTCCGGAAAAACAGGATAAATCCCTTTTAGGCTATCACGCGCGCATGAAGGCCCTGTTTCCAGATTACTGCTTGGTCTGCGATGAACTTTTGACCGTCAATCTTCAAAAACAACATCTGCTGACTGATTTCACAAACGAACTTTATCGCCACGTGGGTTTCCCGAATCGTTTTTCTGAAATGGGTCTTTATTTAGGAAACTATCGTAAGACTCCCTTTGGAGTTCATATTGATTCTTGCGGGGTTTTTAGCTTCCCCGTGGTTGGCAAAAAAAGATTCCGTCTTTGGACGTCCGCTTACGTCAAAAAAAATCCCAGCCTCGATCGCGCCTTCAAATATGAGAAACACAAAAAAGGCTCTCAGCTTTTAGAGGCCGGCCCCGGTGACATGACCTACTGGCCTTCGTCAGCTTGGCATATTGCAGAGTCAGATGGTTCTTTCAGTGCCACCTGGAGCCTTGGAGTGTGGGTGGATCAGCCGCACAAGGAATTATTCTCTGAAGCGCTGAAAGATATCTTTAAAGAAAAAAGTGGCACCAAAGGTTCTGCCGTCACGACAGCATTTGAAACTCTGCACAACAGCGCCGGGGAAGTCAGCGAGCTTCCGGATTCCTATCGCCAGTCCATTGAGTTGTTACAAAGTTTAAGCAAGCTTGAACTGCAAGAAGCCTTTTTAAAATCTTGGCTAAAGCATATTTCACTCCAAGGATTTAAAACTATTCCGCAAGTAACCTTCAAGGTGTCCGTCACCTCACGCATTCAATTGCGTAACAAAAAGTCCTTCGTCTTATGGCAACAAGGGCTGACTTCAAAAAGTAAGATCTTTCTGAGTTTTGGTGGTGTCTTGGTTGAGAGTTCTAAATCCAGTGGGTTACTTAAGCTGATTAAAGATCTCAATGCTGGCGAATCTTGCTTGGTCAGCACTTACCTTAAAGGGCCAAACCAAAAGCAAGACCTTCGCTCGTTGCAAACGTTGGCCGATGCGGGCGCCTTTTCATAAACGGGCGCCACTCGCAAGTGGCCCCAACAAAAAAGTGGCCTGTTCACTTGGATCACCTATTGCGACAAGTATCCACCATCCACAGGAATATAGTCTCCGGTCATGAAGCTGGCGTCATCAGAGGCGAGCCAAGTAAAAGCTTTAGCCACCTCTTCGGGGCGACCTAAACGTTTCATGGCATGCATTC
>JBJTMR010000303.1:0-1848 GCA_046070625.1 Bdellovibrio sp.
TAATTCCCAAAAATCTCGGAACGATAATTTCTTGCAGCGGATCCGCCCCTAAACAACGTACGGCCTCGATCTGTTCGGTAACTCGCATGGTTCCAAGCTCTGCCGAAGTGAAAGCACCGACTTTTCCACTTAACATGAATGCGATCAACAACGGGCCCACTTCACGAAAAGTCGCACTCGTTGCCAAGCCACCTAAAAATCCCACCGCCCCGAATTCCTTGATGGGCAATGCAAACTGCACCGCCATGATAGCCCCAACAAAAAAGCCGGCCATTGCAGTTGTGGGAAAGCTATCAATCGTCACCTTCCAGATTTGTACAAATACTTCATGAGTCTTAACTTTTTTAACGAACATTGTTTGCAAAATCTTTTGCAAAAACAACAATGTACCGCCGATTTCATCGAGGATAAAGATCACATAGTTCATTGGTGGATAACCTCTGCCAAGAAATCTCTTACTAACGGCACTTCTGATTTTTTTAACTCTGCTGGCGTCCCCATCGCAACGATTTGTCCCTTATCAAGAACGATAATTCGGTCTGCGATAGACAAGGCACAATTCATGTCGTGGCTGACCACAAGAGATGTGGTTTTAAGTTCGCGTGAAAGATCAAGAATGAGTTGATTTACAGCGGTGGTCGTAACTGGATCCAACCCTGTTGTGGGCTCATCAAAAAGTAAAATTCGGGGTTCCAAGGCAATAGTACGAGCTAAGCTAACTCGCTTTTGCATTCCATAGGAAATTTGAGCCGGTCGTTTATGTTCAACATCCCGCAAGTTGACCAAGTGTAAAGCTCTTTGAACTTTCGTACGAATTTCTTCTTCAGACAGTTTAAAGTGCCTACGCAAACCAAAGGCCACATTTTCATAGATCGTCAAAGAATCAAACAGAGCTGGATGTTGAAAGACCATGCCGCACTTTTTGCGAATAGGAAGATACTGTTCTTCCGATAAACGAGAGACCTCTTCGCCATCAATCCAAATTTCACCTTCATCAGGTGACATCAAGCCCACAAGATTTTTAAGAAGTACTGATTTGCCGGTGCCAGATGTACCTAGAATGAAAACGATTTCTCCCTCGCCTATCTTTGCAGAAAGACCGTTAAGAACGGTGCGGGTGCCAAATCGTTTTATGAGGGATTTAAACTCTATCACTTTAAAAGTTTAAAGTGCGAGTTTCATTCGGGTCAAGGCATCGCTGTAAGAGGTCCATGAAGCAGACCGCGTACAAATTGCGCCACACGAGGATCACTGTGGTGTTCCGTCTGTTTCGGTGTGCCTGTAATAAGAATTTCCTGGTCAACTACCATCGCCATTCGATCCGCCATCTGATAGGCACGATTCATATCATTCGTGATAGCGATCACCGTGGAGTTGTTCTTTCTCTTTAAATCCATTATCAAATCGATGATTCTTTTTGATGTAATTGGATCTAGGCCCGCAGTCGGATCGTCATAGAAAATAATTTCTGGATCAAGAGCTAGTGCGCGCGCGATACCCAAGCGCTTTTGCATCCCTCCACTAATCTCATCAGGATACAAATCACGGGCATGAGGAATTCCTACGGCATCCAAAAAATGCTCTGCCTTTTTTGTAATTTCCCATTCTGATAATTTCGAAGTTTCACGAAGCGGAAAGCAAATGTTCTCAAGGCAGGTCAAAGAATCAAACAAAGCGTTCTTTTGAAACAGAACACCCATTTTTTTAAGGATCGGCAAACGTTCTTTATTGCTAAGCGTTAACCACTCTTGCTGTTCAATAAATACTTTGCCATCTTGAGGACTTACCAAACCAGATAATGTCTTCAGTAGTGTCGTCTTACCTTGACCACTTGGGCCAACAATCACG
>JBJTMR010000304.1:0-2736 GCA_046070625.1 Bdellovibrio sp.
TTTTTATCTGCTTGGCAAAATCAATGGACGGGGACTGAACTTGAAAAATTGCCCCAGTTGGTGGATCAGGTTGAAGGCTTGGGGCCTATTGGTGGAATTTTGACAGCGCTTGAATCACAACCGGAAGCCAACTGGTTTGTCGTGGCTTGTGATTTGCCTTTTGTGACCCAAGAAACAATCCAGAAATTATTGGCGGACTTTGATAGCAAAGCTGTGGCGACTTGTTATCCCAATGCGGAAAAGGGATTTCCGGAGGCACTCTGTGCGATTTATTCTCCAGCGGCCTTAAATGTTTTTAGAAAAGCGATCGCAGATGGAATCCATTGTCCGGTGAAAGTTCTTAAGAACACCACCGTTAAAGTGGTTCAGGCTGATAGGTATGTGAACCTCTCTAATATCAATACTCCGGAAGAACTTGCCAATGCGCGGGGAACTTTATGAAGTCCATCACGATTCAATACTTTGCACAGTTACGCGACTGGTCCGGTAAAGATTCCGAGATGGTTTCTTTTGCGGGAAAAACCTATCGTGAATTGTACCATGAACTGTCCTCGCGCTATTCCTTTAAGCTTCCCATCGAAGTCGTGCAAATTGCCATCAACGATGAATTTGGGACGTTTGATCAGGCCGTTCACGATCACGACCGCATCGTCTTTATTCCGCCGGTGGCAGGTGGTTGATGTTTAAGATTTCTAAAGAAGCCATCAATCGCGATGAATGTATTGAATTTCTGAGCAATGAAACAGCGGGGGGGCTTGTTATATTTGAGGGTTGGGTTCGTAACCATAATCAAGGACAACCTGTCAGTTCTTTAGAGTATCAAGTTTATCACGCCCTTGCCCAGAAAGAAGGAGAGAAGATTCTCTCTGAAGCTCGCACTCGATTTGGAATTACTGACATTGCATGCGTCCATCGTGAAGGCCACTTGCAAATCGGCGATGTTGCTGTTTTTATCGGTGCGAATGCCGTACATAGGGATGCAGCCTTCCTGGCGTCCCGGTATGTGATTGATGAAATTAAAAAACGTCTGCCTATCTGGAAACGAGAACACTATACGAATCGCCATCATGAATGGGTGTTTTGCAAAGATCACGCAACTCATGTGCACTTTAGCGAGAACGAATATTACGCACGCCAAGAAAATATTTTAAAGCCCGATATTTTACGTCATAAAACCGTGACGGTCATTGGCGCTGGGGGCTTAGGATGTCCCGTACTTCTGTCCTTGGCTGCGGGCGGGGTAGGAAAGATTCGTGTCGTCGATTTTGATAAAGTCGAGATTTCGAACATCCACCGACAGCCGCTGTATTCCGTGGCGAACGTCGGTGACAGTAAGGCTATTTTGGCGCAAAAAAAACTTTTGGAGCTCAATCCTTTTATCAAAGTCGAAGCGATCAACCAGTTTTTAGACGTCACCAATGTTCAGAAGATTATCGAACATTCTGATTTGGTTTTAGATTGTACAGACAATCTAAAAACTAAATACCTGATTCACGACGCTTGTTTTTATTTAGGATTGCCGCTGATTTCTGCATCAATTTTTAAATTCGACGGTCAAATTAGAACCTTTTTGCCGAAATCTGGCAGCGGTTGTTTGCGTTGTTTGCCGATAGCTCAACCTGAAGATTCCCTGATTGGTAACTGCAACGAATTTGGCGTTCTGGCGTCGTCCTTGTCGGTGCTAGGTGGTTGGCAGGCCAGTGAGGCGTTGTTGTTTTTAGATAAAGGAACAAATAGCACGGTCTTGACGACCGCTTACATAAACATCCAAAACCTATCGACCATGAAAATAAAAAATCAGGCTCAGGAAAACTGCCCCTGTTGTTTAGGACTTAAAGAGCCTCAGCGCGAAACGCTGGAGTTGTCGTGGCGCGAAGCCAAGCTCAAAGATTTTGAAGTCTTAGATATTCGCCAAATGTCCGACAGCGAGGTCTTGAGCCACGTTGCTACATCAGGGACGGGGGCTGTTGCGATAGCTTTAGCGTGTAACAAAGGGGTGCGAAGCCTGCGCTTAGCAAAAGAGCTCTCCGCTCAGGGTCTTTCGCAAGTCTTTTCCGTGATTGGTGGGGCGGCGTCTCGACCCCATGGTGTGAAGTCTTCTGCTCACCAAGACTGCAATAGCCGTAAATAGGGAGTCAACTCCGCCGTCGTAGCGATTTGTTTTATTTTTCCGGACTCCACCAGCATCACGGTGTTGGTGAGTTCCAGAATTTCGCGTACCGAATGCGAGACATAAATCATCGGAATCGCAAAGTCAGAATTAATTTTTTTTAAAAGAGCGACGATTTCTTTTTGCGCAAAGCCATCCAGCGCGGACAGAGGTTCATCCAGGATCAACAGTTTGGGTGAACTTAAGAGTGCTCGTCCCAGACAGACCCGTTGTTTTTCTCCACCAGAAAGAGAATCCACCGATTGCGGCAGCAATTCTTTAAGCTTCAATAGCTCAATCACATCATCGACTAGAAAACGGCGTTGATTGAATTGAGTTCTGTCAAAACCATACACAATATTTTGCAGAACTGTCATATGCGGAAAAACCACTGGAGTTTGTGAGACATAGCCTACCGAGCGTTGATGGGACGGTAGATAGATATGCTCTGAACTTTTCTGCCAAATTTGACCATCGACTTCCAGGGTGCCTTGTAAATCCTTATTGAGACCCGCCAGTGATTTTATCAAGGAAGACTTGCCCGATCCAGAGGGCCCAAAAATTCCCAAGGGAGAGGGGCCGGTGAG
>JBJTMR010000305.1:0-44935 GCA_046070625.1 Bdellovibrio sp.
AAAAACTGATTATTGCCAACCAACTCTTGAATCGTGACGCGCAAATAGGTGTACGAGAAAACCAAGCTGATCAACGTCAGACTTAAACCGACCGCCATCAAAATAAAACAGTATTTCAATTGGAATGACAGATTTACCCAGTAGCGTTTACGGGCATTGTTTTCAGGCCATAACAACTCACCCTCGCGGATAATCGCGTAAACGATTAACGCATAACCGACCCATTGAAGGGCGTCGGCCATGTTGAAAGCGGGGCTCGACAAGGTTGGAGTTCCCACAACGATGAAATCGACGACATAACCCCAGACAATACGATCTGTGACATTCCCAATGATGCCACCAATTAAAATAGATAATCCCGTTCTTAGCGTTAGAGATTTTATTGGTAGCAGATATTGAATCAAAGCATAGGTGCACAGAAGAAAAGCACCACCAGTGGAAAGGGACACAATTCTTAATACGGAGGGTAAATCTGAAAACAGGCCTAGCATTGCGCCGTGGTTGTGGTGCAATACAAAATGCAAAGGGCCGAAGGATTTAATTTGAGTGATATCAGTCGCCCAGAGCTTAGTTACGCGGTCGATAAGCCAAGTCGCTATAAGAGGAAGAATTACAATAAGCCATTCGCGTTTTTTCATGCCCTTCAGTCTATCAAGGGGCTCCTTTTCTTGCGAATTGAATTTTCGATCGCTACTATTGTCCAGCAGGGAGGAAGTACGAATGCGATCTTTAATATTTGTAGCAGCTTTGATGTGGTGTTTTTCATCCGAGGCGAATTTCGACGCCAAAAATGTTGAAGGCGACCTAAATAGTCTGGCGAAAAAGCACGGGGTCCAGCTGAAGGACTTGGGCATGTATGCTTCCATCGGTGAAGGCGAAGGCCGCAAAGTCATAATGGACATCAATGGTCAGCAATCTATGATTCCAGCCTCCATCACAAAAATTGCAACAGCTTCTGCTGTTTTGGCGAATTTTCCTCCAGGATATAAATTTAAGACGCAGTTGTGGACAACGGGTGACGTGAAAAGTGGAGTTTTGAAGGGGAATGTTTACCTTAAGGGTGGTGGCGATCCTTCTTTTGTTTCTGAAAACATGTGGTTTTTGGTGAATGCTTTCTTGCGCTCGGATATTAAACGCATTGAGGGCGATATTATCGTTGATGACAGTCTCTTTGATAAAATGCGCTATGATATCAGTCGGCAGAAAGAACGCGTCGATCGCGCCTATGATGCCCCAGTGGGTGCGATGTCATTTAATTGGAACTCTGTGAATATTTTTGTTCGTCCGGGTAAAGCTGGTGAGGACGCCAAAGTGACGATTGATCCGGAGAATGATTATATCCGTTTAGTGAATAAGGCCAAAACCATCGGTGGTTCTGATAACAAGCTTCAGGCGGATCGTAAAGAAGATGCTAAGTTTGATGGAGACCTCATTCATGTGGGTGGCGGAATTGGTAAGAACAACAAAGAAATCGTGATCTTTAAGAACATCATGCAGCCAGACCTTTGGTCAGGATACAACTTGAAAGCGTTCTTGGCGCAAAGGGGAGTGTCTGTAACGGGGGCTATTAAAACCGGAGTGACAGCAGAAACAGCTACTTTAGCTGCAGAGTCCGAAAGTAAAGCTATCGAACAAATCCTGGCAGATATGAATAAGTTTTCCAATAACTACGTTGCCGAAATGCTGACGAAAAACTTGGGGACCTTGAAAAAACAAAAAGCCGTGACCTTGGCTGACGGGATGTCCGTGATCAATGAGCACATGCAGAGTTTGCAGATCCCTAAAGATCAGATGACGCTGCTAAGTCCTTCCGGCCTGACTCGTGAAAATAAAATGTCGGCCTTTGCACTGTGGAAAGTGTTACAGCACTTGCGCAATGACTTCCGAGTTCAGCCAGAATTTTTAACATCACTTCCCATTGCGGGAATTGATGGAACTCTTAAAAAAAGAATGAAAGGGTCCACTGCAGAACGTTGGATTCGTGCCAAGACTGGATACATTAACAATGTCGTGTCTTTGGCTGGCTATGCGGGACTCGAGGATGGTCGTGTAATAACATTCACATTCATTTATAACGGGTCTACAGATGAGGCAAAGGTTCGGCAATTCTTTGATAATTTGCTTATAAGTTTGCTAAAATAATACGAAATAAGAACGTCAAGGGAGAGAACTCTCGATGAAACTTTTGTCCGTCTCAATTATAGCCATTGCCCTGGTATCTCCGCGAGCCTTCGCACAGAAAGACACTGTAGATGTGGCCTCTAAGGTTGTGCCACAGTTTTCCGCGGACAGTCGTTCGTGGCGAGCTCCGGTTTTTGGAAATCAAGATTCTTCTTTAGGATACGGCTCCACGGCTTTTGCGGTACCTAAGGGTATGGAAAAGAAGGTTCAGTTTTGGGTGGATGTTTATTCCAAATACTCAACTGAACAGGGAATTATCCACGACGTGGATGATATCGAAAAGATCTATGAGGTTGTGGATTTCAAGGGTTTGAAAACAGATCGTGAAAAGCAAAAGAAAATCGACCAAGTAAAAAAAGAGATCGCTGAAAAATTGAAATTGACCAAGGCGCAGCGTGAAAATTTGCGCTTTCAATTAGGTCAAAAAGATAGAATGCAGCAGGCGATTTTTTATTCCGGTCGCTATCTTGAAGATATGGAAAAGATCTTTCGCGATGCCAAGATACCAGTGGAACTGACTCGATTGGCCTTTGTGGAAAGTTCTTTCAACATCATGGCGCGATCCAAAGTCGGAGCCTCCGGTATTTGGCAGATTATGCCCTATACGGCACGTCCTTATAAAATGATTTCAACCAGTGTGGATAAACGAAATCACCCTTTGGAAGCGACGAAATTTGCGGCAAGGCTTTTGCGCGATAATTATAACATGTTGGAATCATGGCCTCTGGCTGTGACTGGATATAATCACGGTCCTACGGGTGTGAAGAAAATGACCAAGTCTTATAACACAAGAGACCTTAATACCTTGATTGAGAACGTGGCTTCACGTCGCAGTTTTGGTTTTGCGTCTAGAAATTTCTATGCGTGTTTCTTAGCCGCTTTGGAAGTGGAAAAAAATGCCAACAATTATTTCGGTTCTGTCTTATGGTCAAAGCCTTTGGAGTCCCAAGATTTGAAGTTGCCAAAAACTGTGAAGTACAAGGATTTGGTAAAGTGGTTTGACGGCGATGATCAGAAAGCGCAGCTTTTTAATCCGCACCTGACTTATAAGGTTTTACGTCAAGGGATTTCGATCCCAGCAAAGACGGTGGTGTCGGTTCCTAAAGATAAATATAATATCGCGCTGATTTCTTTAGCACACAGAGCGCGCAACATCGCATCCGATGAGACTCACTAGAACCTAATAAACAAGTGATGCTTAATACGAAAAAAGCCCGATCTAAGATCGGGCTTTTTCGTTTTCTACTGATGAGTTCTTAGTAAATATAGTCACTTTTGTTTTGGCCTAGTGGCTTATCCACGGGGATATCCAAATACTTGAAGAACAATTGAGTCATTTCTGACAACACCGCAGGGTCATTGATATAGTTTGGATTATCAATTGCCATTGTGTTCGCAAGACCCATGAAGGCATTTACGATAATGTAAGCGACCTTTTCCATATCTTTGCCGGGAATTTGCGGAAGGTTGTACTTGATAACTTCTTGGAAGAAGCGGATGGATTCAGAAATGTACGATGCATCAGCCACGTAGTATTGAATGGTAGTCAATTTTGCGCGTAGTTCGTAGTGACGACGATAGATTTCAAAAGCAAGTTCGATCATTGCTTTGACTCTTTGTTCAGGTGGCTGCGGAGAGATCGCACGCATTTTATCACTCATCATGCGTTTGTCTTCTTCCATAAGATTTTTAACAACAGCTTGAACGACAGACTCTTTGTTACCAAAGAATTGGTAGAGGGAGCCAATGCTGACGCCAGCTTCCTTTGCAATTTTATCGGTAGTGATGGAATAAAATCCTTCGGAAACCAAAAGGCGTGCGCAGGCATCCAAAATTGTCGAAACAGTTTGACGAGAGCGTTCTTGGGTTGGGGCCTTAACAATGATCTTAGTTTTTTTCGTTTTTTCTTTTTCCATAGTCTGAATCATGGGTAATGATTCTCCCTTTCTAGGACCTGAGTCCCATGAGGACAGAATAGGTGTCTATGGACGCGCGGGCAAGTCTGGTTTTTTGCAAACCTGTAATGTTTTAGGTAAAAGGTCTAGTCTGGGGCCGGTGCACGTTAATTTAGCTCTTTTTTGCAGTATTGGTCGGCTCTTTCGTTGTTAGCCGGGTAGCTCATGGCTCGCGCAAAGATTTGACACTGCTTTGAGGAGATAACTTTGGAAAAGCGACGGATGCACTCCCAGCGAACTTCATCTCCTGAGTCAGCGTACTCCATTGATTTTGCAATGGCAGCACATTCTTTCAAACTTGGGCCTTTGTTTAAATCATAAAGGCAGACCATACGGGCTTCTTCTGCATTATTGGAATACTCCATGGTCTTCGTGATTTGCAGACATTGGCTGGCCGAGAGCTGATTTTTCTTCTTTTTAAGGCATCTAAAGCGCTCGTCATCCCTTTGATCCATCGCCAATTGGGAGACTTTTGAAGGTTGGCAAAGAGCCTTCGTTTGGCCCGCCTCCGCTGTCAAAGCAAAGATGTTAACCAAAGTAAGGACCGCAAAAATCAATTTCATCCAGTTTTTTTCCATCGTGGGTCATTTGTGCAAATAAAAAGCCCCGTCAATATAGCTTAAACTCATCCTGGAGCACAAATAGGTGTTGAAATCTTTGACACGGAACATGTTTGGTCATGTACTGGGCGAGTTTCGTGGGGGAAAGATGAGAAGATTTTTTGCGACCATTTTATTGTTAGTCGTGACGTCCACGGCGCTGGGTTCAAATATCCTGGGTCCCAATTTTCACGAAGTAGATAGAGGGAACTTTTATCGTTCAGCTCAACTTAATGAGAAAGAGTTCGCTCGTTACATTCAAAAGTACCGTATCCAAACCATCATCAACCTTCGTGGGCAAAACCCGGATCAACCGTGGTATCAAGACGAGCTTGCTGTAAGCCAAAAATATGGTGTTCAGCATTTTGATATTTCGATGTCAGCCAAGGCACTGCCGCATCGCGAGAATCTATTACGCCTTCTTGAGCTTTACGAAACGGCTCCCAGACCGATTTTGATTCACTGTCAGGGCGGCGCGGATCGTTCCGGGGAAGCTGCGGCTATTTACCAGATGCTTTATCAAGGAAAATCCAAAAAGGAAGCGTTGAAGCAGCTGACCTTGCGTTACCATCATGCCCAGAAATTCAAACCAGCCAAAAGATACTTTATTGAGTCTGTGTGGCAAGGGGAGAATTGGGCCTATAACAATTACTATCCGTGTGATGCGGATTATCGTTTCTATGATAAAAATAATCCGCGTTGTTTAGAACCCTAAAGGTGTGGATTTTCAGTAAAAGTTCAGCTGTGCTGTGGGCACATTGCTTTTATTTGCGACATCAAACGTCAGAACTTTTTGACTAAGAATTGTACTGTCTTTAGGCGCGACCGCTAGCGAGTGATCTCTAAAAAGATTCCATTTAGAAGTTATGTATGGCGTGGTTAAGGCAACGTATCCTCCAGCTTTGGTATAGCTCACCAGCGCCTTAAGGAAGAAAGATGAAGGATAGCGCATTGAAAGTTGAATAGTGCTACTTAAAAGTATTTGTGCGCAGTCTTTTAGAGGTGTTGTTTTTGGAAAGTCGAGACCTTCAACAGTCGCTGTTTCTATCAGGCATGTTAAGAAAGAGTCGTCAAAAATAACATTGAGATTAATGTAGTTTTTTTCAAACTCAGTAAAAGAAGGGAAAACCCCAGACGTCGTGTCCAAATGAAGGGCTACTGCCAAAGGAAGAGTCGCATCTTTAAGTAAGCGTGAAAGCTGAGAATAAAAAGCGTAGACATTCTGTCCTACGAGCGGTTGTTCAAAGAAAGCCTGAGCGGCGGATTCCGCGGCCACAACATCGGCATATTTCAAAAGAGGATTCAAAACCCACAGTGCCTCATGAAATAAAATAGCTGCCTGTTCGGTTTCTTTCAGTTGATAAAATTCTGGCAATAGAATGGTTTCACGACTTTCTGGGTCTGTCGTCGCAAAGAGCACGACGTTTTCTACTGGTATATTCATCAGCTGCGCATATTTCTGACGGAGCTCTTGTTTCAACTTCTCGTCGAACTGTGATGCATTTGTTGAATGATAAGAGCGATCTTCTGTCGGAAATATAGCCGTGAGAAGTTGATTTTTGACGTTTTCGGAAGTTTGGAGCGTTAAAATTTTCTGTATAAGATAATTGAGACCAGGAACCCCAGAAACTTCTAAAGGGCTTCTTTGTGCGGGAATTTTTGCAGAATAGAAGGTCATATATTGACCATCACTTGTCCAACCGCCGCCGCCATTGCGAACTTCCCCGCCGGCAAAGCCGGAGGTAGAAAAAAACACCAGGGACAAGCAGGTCAGCAGCAGCTTCATTTTTTCTCCGTCAATTCAAAGAACTGTATAGATAAACAATAGACCGCGTCTTTACCAGCCATTTCTTCAAGGTCTTTCATAAGTGAGCGGCGAAAAGATTCGATGCGCTCCTTTGCATAGCTCATTTGTTCGCTGTTACAGGCAAAGACCACTGAAGAAAAATCCCGCTTTTCCACAGGGGTCGCTTGGAGCTTTTCTTTGGCTTTGTCGAGGATCTGTTTGTTGTAGTGCTGGATGGCCTTGGAAGAAATATCGACATCAGTTGTAGTGTCCGGGGTACTCGGAGACCAGTGATCGCCCTTTCTTTCAATATACTTTTGCTGTTCCAGTTGCTTGAGTGCTTTGCGAGCCTCATCTTCTGAGATTCCAAGATGTTTAGCGAAAGACTCTGCGGAATGCTCAATTCCTTCGACGTCCAAAAGCTGAATAAGTGCCAGGTTATACCATTCGGAGATAACGGAGAAGTCAGTTTGACTGATATGACGAGAGTTCAACAAGCGATCTCTAACACGTTTTTGAGCAGCGATCCTTGCAAGATTGCTGCGGGCATGTTCGCTCTGGACTAGATCAATAAACAAGGCTCGCTCATTCGCAGTCATTTTTAACTTTTCTGCGATAAAAGCAGCTCTTTCCTCAGAAAGGCCAACTTTACCGTTGAGAATTTCACTCATTCTCGATGGGTTGATATTGAGATCGCGCGAAAATGCGCTCATCGAGTAAGAGGGATTGCGGACCTGTCTCGTCTGCAGCTCTTGGAGAAGAACTTTTCTATAGTCGAGACTTGTCTTAGAGCTTCTTTTTTTCATCGCGACTATTGTTTATGAACGAGAATATATTGTCATCATTATCAGTTGAAAATATGTCCATGGATATCCATGAGATGTTATTTGACGTAAGTATTGCTAGACACTTTAAAGTCCTCTCGACTGCGCCTAATTGAGACTGGACGAAAGGTTTCCTTTATACTTCGAAGGTTTTAATCTCAGGGAGCCCTAATGGAACATTTAAAAATGTTAATGGGCTCGCTTTTTAAGGCTGGACTCTCTCTGTAAGGTTGTTTTGAGCCGATACATTAGTATGCGGAACTTCCTGTACGTCCTATTTCTAGCATTATTGATGGTCTCCTGTTCGGAACAGAAGCTTAAGTTTACCTTTGGTGAATCGCAAACAATCACTGGCAAGCTTGCGGGTTTCGGACAAGGCTCATCACTGGCCGCTTCTGTGGTGACGTGTAATTCGCCGACTGCAGCTATTTATAAACTCAATTCAAATGGTGAACGCGTAGAACCTGCAATGGGAACGACTTCAATATCTGCGGATGGAAGTTATTCGTTTGGTATTAAAAGCCTGGGGTTAGGTTTTAATAAGTCGCTTCCTAAAGATGCCTTGATGGTAGTGGTATCAGGTTGTGAGTCGGGCATTTACACTCGCCCTATCACTGGGGCTAAGGAACAAGATGTGACCGCGGGGTCTACGTTGGTGGGTTATGTCCTGGGAACTCAGAAAAAGAGCCAACTGGCGTCTATCTTGCTCGACGACGCCTCTAAGGTCGGCGCTCTAATAAAAAGCCTTGATGGGGCGACCAGCTTTTCGAATGCATACAATACTCTTTTAAATGAGCCTGAAATCCAGGATAAATTTCACGGTTTATTCGGAATCAATCCGGACGTACTGTCTGATGCCGCTCCGGAAGTGATTGCGGTCACAATCCCTCAATCAGCTCAAGAGCAAGGATCTGTCGAATTAAGTGCTAGTGTCACTCAGTGGTCCAGCGCCTATGTTCCAGTTTATGAATGGAAATTTGATAGCAAAGTTCTTTCTCAAGCAGCCAGCTATGCATTTACACCTGGCGGCAATGACCAAGGTGGCCACACGATCACCTTAACTATCGGACAAGATAACGGATCTGGGCAAATTGATTCCAGCAAGCCGGTAAAAGTGGTTACTCGTACCCTCTCCGTTTCCAACAATATTTTACCGACCGCGCCGTCATTCTCTGTCACGCAGCCAATGGTTATAGGTACACAACCCATCAATTCTAGAAACCTAACGGTCACACTAAATACGGGTGCTAATAAAATCAATTGCGATTCCTTCACGTCTCTTGCATTGACCGAGGGGACGGCGACAGCCCCTGCTGCTTCAAGTTTTACTATTTCCTGCAATCAAGCGAATACTCAAGATCTTAGCTTTGTGGTTGCCTCGTCTGGAGATGGTACAAAAACTTTGCGTTTGTGGGCGAAAGATTCAGCGGGAATTGTTTCAGCAGATTCGACGCAGTTTTCATTTAATTTAGATACAGGTGTGCCCGCAGTCTCTATCTCGACAACGCCTTTAGCGATGTCAAACCTAAACAGCCAGAGTTTCTCATTTACCGGAAATGATAATGGCGGTTTTATAGATCACTATGATTGCCGACTGGATGCGGGTGCCTGGGAAAGTTGTTCGAGCCCTCAAGCTTATGCGTCTCTTTCGGAAGGGGATCACACGTTCTCTTTACGAGCTGTGGATACTGCCGGAAATATCTCGCCAGTTGAGGCAAAGTCATGGCATATCGATTTGACGGCGCCAGTATTAACGTTAACAGGTACTCCAAATTCAATTACAAACTCACTGTCGGCGACTTTCGGTTTTTCTGCAACTGACAGCGGCGGTTCCGGTTTTGCAAACTATTATTGTCAGCTAGATTCCGCGGTTAACTTTACAATCTGTTCAGCAGTGCAATTATATACTTTGTCTCAGGGTAATCATGTATTGAAATTCAGAGCGACAGATAATGCGGGAAATATTTCTATTACTCAGCAGTACGCATGGATTATTGATACGACTCCTCCTTCGGCTTCAATTACTGCAAAACCAACGGCGTTGAATAATTCACCTTCGGCGACCTTTTCCTTTACTGGAAGTGATGCCGGTGGCGCTGGAGTTGGCAGCTATGAATGTCAAATCGATGGGGCAGCGTTTGCATCATGTGTGAGCCCGCAAACGTATGGATCTCTTGCGGCAGGTGTGCATTCCTTCGCAGTGAGAGCTATCGACAATGCTGGAAATATTGGAATTGCGACATCTAGCTATTCTTGGACCATTGATTTAACCACACCAATCGCTTCGATCAGTTCTGGTCCCGATGTTATTACCAATAATACAACGGCGACTTTTGTGTTTTTAGCGAATCCACCACCTTCAGGCTCTATTACTGGTTACGAATGTCGCTTAGATGGCGCGGCTTGGAGCAGTTGTAGCTCACCGAAGTCCTATTCTAGCTTAGTTCAAGGCGACCATGAATTCCAAGTGCGTTCGATCGACAACAACTCAACGCATAGTGCGCCGACCGCTCAAACATGGACTGTAGATACAACAGTTCCAGTAGCGACAATTGATTCAGCACCAACAAGTTTGAATAACTCCAATAGCGCCAGTATCAGCTTTAGTGCGACGGATTCGGGTGGGGGGAGTGTTGTTGGGTTTAAGTGTCAGCTTGACGGTGGCAGCTATATGACGTGCTCCAGCCCGGCCAATTTATCGAGTCTGGCGGCAGGTGTGCATACGTACAATGTGAAAGCAGTTGATTCCGCGGGAAATACAAGTGCGGCGGCAAGCATCACTTGGACAGTTGATTTGACAGCCCCCGTTTTAGCGCTGGGTACGACTCCGGCCGGTATAAATAATATCACGACGGCGAGCTTTACATTTAGCGCCACCGACTCTGGTGGTGGATCGGTGTCAGGCTATTCTTGCTCCTTGGATAGTTCGGCTTATGCACCCTGCACGAGTCCGCTATCTTATTCAGGTTTAGTGGAAGGAGCCCATGCCCTCGCCATGGTTGTGGTGGATACGGCTGGCAATACAAGTCCCGTGACGACCTTTAGTTGGAAAGTGGATTTGACGGCTCCAATATTGAGCATCACATCTAAACCTAGCTCCATCACGAATGCGACGTCAGCAAGCTTCGCTTTTTCCGGCAGTGACACTGGTGGTGGAACAATTGCTAATTATTCTTGTAAACTGGATGCTGGTTCTTATGCCGCTTGTACGTCGCCCCAGGCGTATTCATCCTTGGCTGCCGGAAATCATACTTTCTCTGTTACGGCCACGGATACTGCTGGCAACACTTCGACGGTTCAAAGTTACATATGGACGATCGATACAACCCCTCCGACTGTGACGATCACGACTCCAAGTGGAAATGGCACTGTTGTGCAAACCAGTGCGTTGGCTAGTTACAATGTAGGTGGGGCTTGTAGTGAAAGCGGAATTTCAGTAGTGCTGTCTGGCGCGTCTTCAGCGTCTGTGCCTTGTACAAGTGGAGCCTGGTCAACAAGTCTTAACTTGTCAGCATTGTCTGATGGAACATTGTCATTGACGGCGACACAAACGGATCTAGCTGGGAATACCACCGTTAGTTCGGCAAGAACTTTCATTAAAGATTCTGTCGTACCATCGATCTCTTTGACTACTCCGATAGCTTTAGCTGGGAACTCAAGTAACGGTTCGGTGACTTGGTCTTTAACGGATTTAAATATTGCGGCTAGCACTAATTTCACGGTTGAAATTTTCGATGGTACATCGTGGGCAAGTGCTGGAACATTGGCGGCAACAGCTGGAGCGAATTCAAATAAGGCTTATACGCTCAGTGGATTTGCTGTGCCTAATGTCGATGTGACAACCGCGAAGGTTCGTGTTTCTGTGACGGATGCAGCGGGAAATTCCACGACGGCAACAAGTGGAACATTTATTATCGACCGGACTCCTCCGACGGTAACGTCATTGACCTTAAATGCAGGGGCGACGACTACGACTTCAAATGCCATCGCCGTCAGCCTAAATGCCTCTGGTAACACGGGCGTCGCGAAAGTTACGCATTTCTGTTTGTCATATGGCGGTAATACAACTCCGGCGACGAATGATACGTGTTGGGTGTCGTTAAGTCGTAGTGATGTTAATGTCACGCCAAGTACAAGTATTTCAGTTTCGAATTTCTATTTTACCCTTGGTTTGTCGCCAATTACTTTTACGGTTTACGCCTGGGTAAAAGATGAGGCGCAGCAGGTTTCTGCGGCGAGCAGTGCCAATATTACTCTTAAGCCGGGAACACCTCCGTCTGTCAATAATATCACCGTGGCGAATCACAATAACCCAGCGTTGCCGCTGACAAGTGCTGATACAAGTTTCCCTTTGAATTCTGACGTTTATATTTATTGGAACGTGAGTGATGTCGAGGGACTTGCTGTTAATCCCGTGAAGTTAGAGTACTCAACCGATGATACGAATTGGACGCCGATCACGGCGGGTCTTTCCGAAACCGCCCAGTCGGGTTGCTCCCTTATTGGCATTTCCAATGGTTGTTATAAGTGGTCTGGAGGAGCTCCAACAGATGACGGTAGTGGAACGCCAGGAATTACGGCGGATGATAAAGCCTTCAAGATTCGTGTGACGGCGGTTGACGCCGGTGGAATGATTTCTTCAGCAACTTCCGTAAATGTGAATGCAGGAAATTTATTTTTGATCGGTGGGAACACGAATCAAGGATACAATGGGAGTGCTATGTCTGCCACATTGTATGCGTCTACGGGACTTGCAAATCCTGCCAATGCAAATTTCGTCATGACTTCCAAGGGTGAATTATTTTACTTAGACCCGGTCTATGGGATTTCATACGTTTCTCCGAATGACGGAGTATTAAAACAGCTTATCCCTGTTGGTGCTATTGGGACGGAAAATGGCGCGATAGCAAATACCAAAGTTGTCGCACCCTTTAAAATCGCGATCGATTATCAGGACAACGTTTATATTTACGACAATGACCGAATTCGCAAAGTTGATACAAAATCAAATCCGATGACCATTTCCACTATTGTTGGCGGTGGTTCAAATGACGATATGACGACAAAGTTGGGAACGGCATTTAAAATAACTGCAGCGGGTTACGGAAACGCTCTAACAAACACAACATTTCAAGTTTTGGGTAACGGAGATATTTGGTTCGGAAGTGAGTCAGTTGGAACTCAGGGGAGCTATAGTCGTCGCATCCGCTTGTATAACCATGTCGATGGCAAAGTGTATAGCTATAACATTAGTGGAGTGGGTAACAACAAGGCGAGCACGCTGGATTTAACCGCAACCTCCGTTTTTATCCCTCGCTGGGCAATGGAATATGATGTAAATACGTTCGCCCTGAATAAGTTCATCGTCTCCACGTCCGGAGTTGTTGCCAACTGCGGGGATTGTGGTCTTAGTGCTATTGATCTTAACACTTGGACAAGTCAGGGCCCTCATCCCGGGACGACGGGAACGACATACACTGATAAATACAACCCTCTGTATACAGGCCTTGATGGAAAAATATATTCATTGGCGCAGGACTTAGTGAGCATTAAAAGGTACAACTCTGCGACTAATGCATTCGCGACTATTTATGGAAGTGGTTCGTTGGGGTATTGTCCATCTGGTACGTTGGCGACCTCGTGCAATGCGAATCTTTCCGGAGTCTTCGTAAGCAAGCAAGGACGGGTTTTTGTTCAGGATAATAATTTAATTAGGACGATTGACGATGATGGAAAGGTCCAAACCATTTTTGGACAGCCTTTAAGCTTCGGGGAAAGCACGTTGGCCACCAATGCTCGGTTCCGAGAGATTTCATCTCTTGGAATATGGTACGACACCGTGAACAGTCTAACCAAGGTTATTGCCTTGGATCGTTTCGGATATAAAATGCGAGAATTTTCGGTTGGTGGTGATATTAATACGATCGCCGGAAATGGCCTGTCTAACTCATTGCCCTCCAAAAATGTCGATGCGACTACGACTCCTCTGAATACTGAAGGTTCGAATGGAAATGCAAACAATCTAAATCTGCTAGTGGATCCGACCAATGGCACTGTCTATAAAGGAGTGGGTGTTGCAGGTAATTACATGTTGCAAAGAGGTACTCCTAACACTTGGGTAGATATGATTACCTTAGGAGCGGGACCTTATGTCAATTTTGATAGTGATTCATTAATTGCGAATCCTGTGCCCGCAAACACGGTCGCTTGGGGTAATTATTCCTATACTCTATTTCATGGTATCAGCGCGAACTCGATTCTCATGATAGACCACGATTATGACGGTCCCTTGCTTCAGCATAGAGGTGGCGCATTGATGGAATACAACCGCACGAATGTGACCCTCGAAAAGATAGGCGGAATGTATGGGCAGCCGTACATGGCCTATAATATTTGTGCAGATGGAACCTTGCCAACATCCTGCTTATCCTTTAGTGCACTCGAAACTTCCGGCAGCAGTGGTTATACCCGAGCTAGCTATGATGCATATTTGGATTCTTGGATTATGGCTGTCTATGGAACTAAAAACGTTCGTGTGCTTAAAAAACGCACTAACATGTCTACGCTGGTCACGGTATCTCAGCCGATTCGATCGATGGCGTACCTTCGTGTCGGAGGGGCGTCCCCTTCGAAGCATAAAATTTGGTATTGCACGACATCGGGTGTTTTGCGGGAATATAATTTGTTAACCAGTACCGATACAGCGCTTAGTTGGAAAATATCCAATATGACCTGTACAAGCAACTATATGTCTTATTCACCAGAACGAAACAGTCTGATATTCCCAGTTCAGCAAAATAATCTTGGCGGCGTGGCGGAGTACTTACTACCGTAAGTACTTTGCGATCATCGATTTCATCGATTCAAGTCTTAGTTAAACGTCAAATATCCGACTATTTCATTATAAGAGTTTACCACCGTAAAGCTGAGACCCAAGGTCTCGCTTTCTTTGGGGACTATGTTCAAAAAAAGGTTCGGATTTGCAAGGTCCGATAGACGATGTGATTGTTCAGGAATGAAGGCGATGTCTCCTTCTCTTTTAAGAAAATCTAATAACGACTTATAGAAGACAGAAGACGGTTTTTTCATCGAAGACTTTACTACAGGGCTAAAGAGATTCTCGGAACACACTCGTTGCGCTGCAGACAGTGTTGGTAATCGATAGGTTTGACTATCTGATTCAGCCAAGCAGTTTAGAAAGTCACGTCCCAAAAGAGCTTCGAGGGGTGCAGTCTTTGCGAGTTTGGATGGAAAAATATTTTGCTCTTTATCAAAATCAAGAGAGGCGCTCAACGGAATGCTTCGATCATCCATCAACAGAGAAAGTTGATAATAGAAGGCATAGACATTTTCGGGCAGAGCGGCATTTTCAAAGTAAGCCTGAGCCGCTTCTTCCGCGGCAAGGATATTAATGTAATTTAGACGGGGACTGAGGATCCAAAGCGATTCATGAAATAGGATCGCGGCTTGTTCGGATTCCCTAAGCTTGTAAAAATCCGGCAAAAGCACGGTTTCACTGCTAGCCGGGTTGGTTGTGGCAAAAATAGCAATATTATCTTGGCTAACACCCATGATATCGGCGTATTTGTTACACAGGTCTTTTTTTAAACGTTCATCGAATTTTTCTGCATTCGTGGTGTAGTAGGACCGGTCGGTAACGGGAAAAATCGTTTTCAGAATTTGAGTTTTAATCCTCTCAGTTGTTTTCAGAGAAAACATTTTACTGACGAGGTAACTCAGGCCCGGAATTTCTTCAGGTGTTAAGGCCTTTTTTTGCACAGGGATTTTGGCAGAATAGAAAGTCATATATTGACCCTCGTTGGTCCAGCCACCTCCACCATTGCGAACTTCAATTCCTGCGAAGCAAGATAGGGATGCGAACAAGAAAGTCAGAACCATAGCCAAGGATTTCATTTTTTCTCCGTCTACTCAGAAAGGCATAAATAGACAATAGACGGCATCTTTTCCAGGTATTTCTTTAAATTTCTTTTGATTACCATCTAATCGGTTCTGGCTCTAACTCGACGCCGAACTTAGCTTTGACATCAGCGCAAACTTGCTTCGCTGTATTCCAGACATCGTCAGCATCGGCACCGCCGTGATTCACTAATACCAGGGCCTGTTTTTCGAACATGCCCACGGGGCCTAGCTTTTTGCCCCTCCAGCCAGTTTGGTCGATAAGCCATCCTGCAGCCAATTTGGCGTATCCGGCTGAGGCCGGGAAGCTCACGAGGGTGGGATGCTTTTGGAGCAAGCTATCGCGAACAGAAACGGGGACGATCGGGTTTTTAAAAAAACTTCCAGCGTTGCCGATGACTTTGGGGTTCGGTAATTTGCTCGTGCGAATTTCACAAACAACTTTGGAAATATTTTTTGCAGTAGGGGATAGGCCTTGGCGGTCGATTTCTTTTTTGATGTCGCCATACTCAAGGTGTAACTGAGCCTTTTTGGGTAAACGGAACACGACTTCCCAAATAAGATATTTTCCCGCGCCTTCTTGTTTAAAGAAACTATCGCGGTAAGAAAAGCGGCAGTCTTGGTTCGAGAAAGTTTTCAGTTCGCCATTTTGCAAGTCAATGCAAGTCACTTCATGAAGAGTATCTTTGACCTCGACGCCATAGGCGCCGATGTTCTGAATGGGGGCGGCGCCCACTGTGCCAGGAATCAGAGATAGATTTTCTAAT
The DNA here is from genome assembly GCA_046070625.1 of Bdellovibrio sp. Classification (GTDB taxonomy): domain Bacteria; phylum Bdellovibrionota; class Bdellovibrionia; order Bdellovibrionales; family Bdellovibrionaceae; genus Bdellovibrio. The sequence goes on from JBJTMR010000305.1 coordinate 16,030, forward strand.
CCCGCGTATCCTTGTTCTAGGGTCCAATGGACAAACTCATTCCAAACTTCGCCAGCACTGGCTTTGACGAACCAGGATTCGCTGTCCTCATGAATTAAAGAACGGCCTCGGTTGGCGACGCGAACGACCAAACCTTTTACGGTGTTAGGCAGAACCAAATTGCTGCCACCACCAAGAATGCGCCAGGTTTTGTTTTTGATGGAAAGGTCGCTGAGCAAGGCGTGCGCATCGACAATACTATGGAGCTCCGTATACAACTCTGCCGTTGAGCGGAGGCCCAAGGTGTTCAGATTGCTTAAATCGACGTTGGAATGGATCTGCATAGGGCCCAGATAGTATTAGAGTACGCCAGCTTTGGCCATCATTCTTTCTAGGATTTCGTCTTTCCCAATGAAGCAAATGCCAAGGCCCATACCCTTGCTCCAGATAACCTCTGCAGCCATATTATGGGTTCTGTGGAGAGACTTTAATTCGACAGTTAGGTTTAAAAGATCACCTTTTTTGGGAATGTAATCACCGTGAGAGACCTCCAGGCAGGCTCCTGTTTGCGACAAATTGCGAAGGCTGGCCGCCAAGGTGCCAATATGACCGTAGACCTCTATAAGGGCCTTCTCTTTGGTTTTAAATCGCTTAGAAGTTTGGCTCATCGCTGTCTCCAAGTGTTCCTCCTTTATTGTCGGAAATAAATCTTGGATCTCTGAGTTAAAAAAACTCCATTCTCAAATTGAGACTGACTTCTGGACCTTATTTCTTAAGGTATGTCAGAAATGAAAAAGGAATGGGCAGTTCCACATCCCTGCGCTCTGTTAGGGTGAACAGTTTTTCATCAATTTCTGGATAAAGAGTATCGCCCGCAAACTCGCGGTGGATAAGAGTCAGATAGATTTTGTCTGTCAGATTTTGTTCAAAGGCCTGCTTGTAAATTTCACCCCCACCGATGATGAACACTTCGTCACCCCAAGTGTCAGTCAGCGTGGATGCCAACTGGGTGGCTTCTTTCAAGCTCGCCACAAAAACCACAGGACTTTTTTCTGTGGATGCAAATTTATGTTGGGACGGGTCGCGAGTGATGACGATGTGATAGCGGTTTGGCAGGGCGCGGCCGTTGAAGGAATCAAAAGTTTTACGTCCCATGATCATGACGTGCCCTTTGGTGGTGTCTCGAAAAAACTTCATGTCTTCAGGAAGATCCCAAGGAAGTCCGCCTTGGGTTCCAATCACGCGATTTTCAGAGCAGGCAACGACATGGGTTAAAATCATACGGCCACCGGAGCCTTGATGGCGGGGTGCGGATCGTAGCCGACGATTTCAATATCTTCATATTTAAAATCGAAAAGATTTTTTACGTCAGGGTTCAACTTCAACTGCGGAAGGGGGCGGAAATCGCGAGTCAATTGCAGCTGTGTTTGTTCCAGGTGGTTTGAATACAAGTGCGCATCACCGAGGGTGTGAACAAAATCACCAACCTCAAGGTTGCAAACCTGAGCAATCATGTGAGTCAACAGAGCATAGCTTGCGATATTAAACGGAACTCCTAAAAAGATATCCGCACTTCGTTGGTAAAGCTGGCAAGAAAGCTTTCCGTTGGCGACATAGAACTGAAAAAAAGCGTGGCACGGTGGCAGCGCCATTTTATCCACGTCACCAGGATTGAATGCCACCACGAGCATACGGCGGGAATCTGGATTTTTTTTGATCTGTTCGACGACATTTGCAATTTGATCGATGGTGCGGCCGTCAGCGGCTTGCCAAGAGCGCCACTGTTTACCATAAACGGGACCTAAGTTGCCATTTTCATCTGCCCATTCGTCCCAAATACTGACGTTGTTTTCTTTCAGGTAACTGATGTTAGTTTCACCTTTTAGGAACCACAACAGTTCATGAAAAATAGAACGGGTATGAAGTTTCTTGGTCGTCAAAAGAGGAAAGCCTTCCTGAAGATTGAAGCGCATTTGATAGCCAAAAACAGAGATCGTCCCCGTGCCGGTGCGATCTTCTTTCTTATTCCCATTCTCAAGAACAAACTTCATTAAATCATGATACTGCTTCATCGAATCTCCAGAGGTACGCCGTACCTTTTTGACACGCAATGCGTAAAGGCAATGCTCTGTTTTCAGTTTATTTCTTGGCCTTCTTTTGTCCATTTGAAAAGTGATCCCAAATGAATTTGCCGCAGGGGCCTAACTCTCGGGATGAGAGTTTTGCTATTTGCATATGCCCCAAAGTTGGCTTTACCGCTAGCGGCACGAGGGAATTTTTCTTGATTTCCTCGGCGACCAGATGATCGGGCATTCTTCCCCAGCCTAATCCCGCTTCTAGCAGGCCTTTCTTGGTTAGATAGTCCTGCACACTGATAACATTGTGCGGGTTGATAATCCCCTGAGAGCGCACCGAAGTTTTTACGGTGTTCGACATGATGATTTGCGGATATTCAGCCAGTTGCTTATCCGTCAGTTTCTTTGTCTTCGCCAAGGGGTGTTTGGCGGAACAATAGGAAGGCAGTCGCACCGTAAAAAGCTCTTCAGTTTTTAGCAAACCTTTTTCATTGAACACAACGCCGAGTGCGAGATCGGCGCGATCTTCCAAAAGCTGTTCATCATTACTGAGGACATCGTTGATGATCTTAATTTCCGTTTGTGGAAACTTCACCGTGAACTCTTTCAACATCGCTATGAGTTTCGGGAGGGGCCATAGCGTACTGACAGAGAGACGGATTTCGGGTTCGTGTCCTCGTTTTAGAAATTCTGCTGTTTCTTTGACGTCTTGAAATTGAAGCATCAGCTCATCTGCCTTTTTGAGGAAGGCTCGGCCTTGGGGGGTCAGTTGTGGTCGATATTGATCGCGACTGAAAAGCTTAAAGCCCAGCTCATCTTCAAGGGTGCGCATCGCATAGCTGACGGCGCTTTGCGCGCGGTGGAGCTCTTGCGATGCAGCCCGAAAGCTGCCGGTATTTACGATGGATCTTAAAACTTCAATTTGATCAAGCGTCATCGGCAAAAGAATATCATAAAATTAGATCATGTTAATCAAAAAATTATAATTTTTTTAGATCATATTTATATGTAGTATTTATTCTGTTAAGGATAGAACTAAAAACGAAAACAACGAGGAGTTTTACCGTGAATAAAGCAAAAACCGCAGCCCGTTTGATCTATGGTCTCTTGTGGGTGGTATTTGGATTGAATTTTTTCTTACACTTTTTGCCGCAGCCAGCAGAAGTGATGCCTGAAGCAGCTATGAAGTTCTTAGGTGGTTTGATGGCGGCTCCGTACTTTATGCCCATGGTTAAAGTAACTGAAATTGTCGTAGGTATCATGTTGCTGGCCAACATTGCGGTGCCTTTGGCGTTGATTTTGATCTCGCCCATCGTGGTGAATATTTTGTTATTCCATACGGTCTTAGCTCCAGCAAGTCCTGGGATTGCATTGGCCGTGACAGCGCTGAACGTGTTCCTCGGCATTGCTTATTGGAACAGCTTCAAGCCTTTGTTTAAAAAGGTCTAAAATAGTTTCGTCTACCTAAACGGAACCGGAAGGAGGATTTTATGATGTATCAACGAGTATCAGATCAGCGAGGTTTTGCTGAATTTGGAGGATGGCTGAAATCCTTCCATACGTTTTCTTTCAGTGATTACTATGATCCAAAGTTTATGGGCTTTCGAGATTTACGGGTGATTAACCAAGATTGGATTGCGAAAGATTCAGGTTTTCCAGCGCATCCACATAGGGATATGGAAATTATCACTTATGTGTTGCAAGGACAGGTCGAACATCAAGATAGCCTTGGTAATGTCGGGCAAATCAAAGCCGGCGAAATTCAGGTCATGCATGCAGGAACAGGCATTCGCCATTCTGAATATAACCCTTCGAAAACCGAAGACCTTCAATTGTTTCAGGTCTGGATTCAGCCTGACACAGTTGGCGTAAAGCCTGGATATACTCAGCAGTCCTTCCGTCGGGAAGAAAAATTGAACACGCTTCGTCTTTTGGTTTCAAAAGATGGTCGGGACGACAGTCAGAAGATCCACCAAGACGTGGATTTGTATGTCTCCGTTTTAGAGTCTGGGAAGACCCTGGAGTTCAAATTGCGCCCTGAGCGGGGAGTTTGGCTGCAGTTGGCAGAAGGCGAGCTTGAGGTGAATGGTCAGGTTTTGAAAGCAGGGGACGGATTGGCCGTCGAAGGTGAAGAAGTCTTGCGTATCCAAGCGTTGAAGGAAACCGAGTTTTTACTATTTGATCTGCGATAGGGTATTGACACGGGATTGAGAAATGCGTTAACCCTAAGTTATCTGTTAGGGAGTAGTTTTTTTATCGCAAGATAAAAGCTTAAGCCGACATACTGAGTTCTGATCCTGAATTAAGGCAGGCTCCGGTTTAAGCGCAGGTATCTTTCCCGATGCCCTGTTAACGAGACTGACACGAATGTACAACTGTACATCGTGTGGTCTCGTTTTTTTTGAGCCCCACGATGTCGTAACCGATGAAGGGGCTTCATGGAAGCAATCATAAATTCTTTTTTGTTAGTAGCAGCGACAGAGATGGGGGATAAAACCCAACTTCTTGCCCTGGTATTAGCCACACGTTTTAAAAAGCCATGGACGATCATGGCCGGTATTTTAACGGCGACCATAGCGAATCATTTGTTCGCTGCGTGGGCCGGAGAGCGAGTTGCAGAATTCGTATCGCCAGGAATTTTGAAATGGATCTTGGCTTTGACGTTCTTTGCCTTTGCTATTTGGATTCTGATTCCCGACAAAGACGATAGTGATGAAAGTAAAATGCGCTCAAGTCCATTCTGGACGACGGTCATTTTGTTCTTCGTGGCTGAGATTGGGGATAAAACTCAACTTTCAACAGTCGCGTTGGCGGCAAAATATCAGAACATCTGGTTGGTTACGTTGGGTACGACTATCGGGATGTTATTCTCTGATGGTTTGGCAGTATTCTTTGGAGAAAAGCTTACGAAACGTATTTCAATGAAGTGGGTTCATATTGCTTCTGCAGTTCTTTACGTTGCGTTTGGTATTGGGATTTTATTGAACTAAAAATATAAAAGGCACTTCGTCAGAACGAAGTGCCTTTTTCTTTTTGATAGTCAAAAGTTAAGCGGCGTTGCGATGTCTTTCAAGCGGAATAACCTCTGCCGAGTGCGCAGTTGTTTCCGGCACTTTGTCGCCATAAACAAACGTGTTCATTTCCTCCGTTGCGGTTTTCATAATAGACGCTTGAGTGTTGATCTCAGTCGCGGTGCCTGCGATTTCTTCAGAAGAAGCCGCATTCGATTGCACCGACGCATCTAATTGATTCATGGCCTTGGAAATCTGTCCAATACCTGTCGCTTGCTCTTCGCTCGCTGTAGAAATCTCTAAATTTAAGTCAGAAACTTTCTTAACAGAGACCACGATGTTTTTTAGAACCTCGCCAGAACGATCGGCTTGTTGTGTGCCGTGTTCGATCTGTGTCACAGATTCTTTGATAAGTGCGTTGATGTCTTTTGCAGCAAGAGCCGAGCGCTGCGCTAGGGCGCGAACTGCTTCGGCAACCACCGCGAATCCTTTACCTTGTTCTCCTGCGCGAGCCGCTTCCACAGCGGCATTCAGAGCGAGCAAGTTGGTTTGGAAAGCAATGTCGTCGATAACATTGATAATTTCTTCGATTTTTTTAGAAGACGTAGAAATCTCCTTCATGGATTCTAGTAGAGCCGACATTTCGGTTTCTCCCTTTAGAGCGGCATCTGAAGAAGCTGAAGACAAGCCTGCTGCTTGCTTGGCGTTGTCGGAGTTCATGCGCACCATGGAACTCATTTCTTCCAAGGCAGCTACGGTTTCCTCTAAAGAGGCCGCAGAAGCGCTCGCTGATTCGGAAAGATTTTGACCAGCCAACGAAAGTTGTTCAATCGCGGAAGCTACTTGTTCCCCAGATTTATAGAGACGCGCAGAAAGCTGACCGACAGATTTAGAGATATAACGAGCAATATAGACAACCGCACCCAGCAAGATCAAGGTTCCGGCAATAGCGATCATGATCTGAGTCCAGATCATGCTACGGGCTTGCGCCATAACAGTGGAGAGTGGCGTGCGTACGATCAAAGCCCACGGAGCACCCGTTTCACCTATAGCTACTGGCGACACCACGTAAAGACATTCTGTGTTTAACTCTGGATCAAGACCTGTGATGACAAGTGATTCACCCTTCGCAATGGCCGCCTTGAATTTTTCCGGTTCGATGGGATAGTTCGCTGGTTTGGTGATCATCTTATCGTCTGGGTGGGAGACATAGTTGCCACTGGAAGTGACTAAGTAAGCCACAGATGTTTGATAAGGTTTAATAGCTGCGGTCTCTTTTTGAATGCTCTTAAGAGGAATGTCGACGCCAGCAACCCCAACGAACTTATTTTCGATAACTATCGGAACGACAGCAGAGGTCATAAGTACATTCACGCCATCAATAGGGTAAAGGTACGGTTCGACCATGGTTTCTTTTCCGCGAGATTTAGGAATCAAATAATAGTCGCCGTCGCCAGCTTTATCATATCCAATAAGCGGAGTTAGAGATGCTTGTCCACCTTCCCAGTTTGCATAGGGAACGAAACGACCACTTTGGTCGTTGGCTTTTTGGCCCGCATATTGAGCATCTTTTCCGTCCCAGGCATTGGGCTCCCATCCAGTCCAAACTCCGATAAGAGATTTATTTTTTTTCAAAATTTCGCGAAAGGACTCTTGAACTGGTTCGCGAGGCACGTGGCCCATTTTTTTATAAGCTTCAAGTTGCTGAGCGAGGACTCTGGATGTATTCAATCCCTGTTCGATCTCTGAACGCATTTGACTGGCATAGGATTCTGCTGTGGCAACAGTTTTCTCGATCGCAGCGTTTTGGGCAGTTTTCAAGCTGTTTTGGGCGACCAGAAAGTTCATCACACTAAATACAATGAGTGCGATAAGGACAATCGGAACTGCCATTTTAATTTGAATTGAATAACTCTTCTTCATCTCAGTCTTCCTTGTTGCGAAAAAAACCCTGAGAAGTTATCGGCTCAATCCGAATCAAGTTTTAAAGAATCCTCGCAATGTAATGAAGAACAGGACGTTCGTCTGAGGGAAATGCATTTTGGATAAAAAAAAGCCCGCTTATTGGCGGGCTTTTAATTCAATATGTGGTTGAGGGCTATTGGAAGTTTTGAACTTGCGCAATGTACGGAAGATTGCGGTAGTACCCTTGGTAATCCAGTCCGTATCCAACGACAAATTCATTTTGAATTTTGAAGCCAACATGGTCGATATCGCATTTTACTTTTAGTGCTTCTGGTTTTTCCAGTAACGCTACAGTTGTTAAGCTTTTCGGTTTGCGTGAAAGAATTGAATTTTTCAGGTAGTTCATTGTCAGACCCGTATCAACGATATCTTCAACCAAAAGCACGTGGCAGTTTTCAATCGGGCTAGCAAGATCCAAAGTCACTTTTACTTCACCAGAAGAAGAAGTCGCACCATGGTAGCTGGCTACGCCAAAGAATTCGCAAGTGATATCCGTGTTAATGTTGCGGATCAAGTCTGAGTAGAACATGAAGGAGCCCTTAAGCACGCAGATCGCCACAACTCTTTCGTTTTTATATTTTGCTGTAAGAGTCTCACCCAGCTCTTTTACTTTGGCCTGGATTTTTTCCTCAGTGATATATGGTTTCAAACTCAAATCATTCATTGGGAACTCCTACACAAAAGAATTATTCATGATCTCGCCAAATCCGCCGCCGCCGGGAACAATATATTGCTGGTCATTTAAGCCGCGTTCTTGTTCCCAAAACTGACCCGGAGTTGCCTCTAAAACTGCCTGAGGGGATAGGCCCCGGTCAAGTCTTAAGGCATAGATTACGACCTCTGGGTGTGCCGTCAGAACATTCTTCAGATACTCAGGCGTTACGATCAAATTAAGCGCGATAAACTTTTTAGCTGGACCTGGGATATGGGTTTTGTAGTGATCCACTGCGTGGACCATGGTCTTCCCTGTAGCTCCCATAGGGTCTGGGAAAATAACGCAGGCATTTTTCACGTCCCCACCGATTTTCATTCCGCCGAATTCGGCGCCCGTGACCTTGTGATTGTTGTCAGTCATGCGGGCAGAAAAGATGTGGTCTTGGCGAACATTCATTGCAGGAAGCGCGTAATGCAAGAAGTTATAACAGATATGACTTGGATAAGTTCCGGCGCGGGCTAGGTTTACGCTAACTGCTTTTTGGGTTGTGGCAACCCGATGACCCTGGAGTATTTGCTCAGGGTGGTGCTCCGTCATACGAGTGATTTGAGCGAACTTTTCAGAATCAAATTCATTATTGACCGTGATTGAAATCAATTGGGTATACAGCACCTCAATGATGCGATTGATTTCCGGTTGAAAGCAGTCGGGATGGCACAGGCGAGCCAAAAGACCATTTAAGAAGGGGCTGTCAATAAGGTGAACTCGCGGACCGTAGTGATGCACGAGCTCTTGTTGAAATTGTGCCATGAGAATTCCTAGTGTTTTGCGAACTCAATAAAAATAACAAAGTCACTATCGCCAGATCGGAACATTGGGGAGCGGAGGATTTTGTAGATATCAATTGCCGTCAGTTCGTCGTCGTTTTCTAAGTTGGACTGGGGTGGCATGACGCCAGCAAGAAAAAATCCAGTATTGCCGCCAATTTCAAAAATGGCTGGAAAGGATTTTCTTTGCACTTCAAAGCCGCCGGTTGGAGCGGGATCTCGCCAAGTTCTTTGAATTTCTAAGTTTCCGCGAAGACTATTGCTATCGACATCTGCCAATTCAAAGAATGTTGTAATACCGATTTCGTTATTAGGGTTTGTGCGGTCTTTGACGCCATAAAACCATTGCAGAGTTTTTGTGGGTTCCACAGTACGTTCTTCACGATGAAGAATTTTAACCCCTTGGCTATTAATGTGTTTGTTTGCGTTGGGTAAAATACCTGCGGTGTAGTCAGTGAAGCTCATGAATTGGCCCGTCGCGCGGCTCGCTTCCAAAAGACGCGCTAGTGTTCGTCGAGGCACCTCAGCGTAATAGACCACAAGGCGAGGGCTATCCGTTTTTGCAGTAGCGCGGGCCGCATCTTTGTTTTTTTCAGCCGAAACGGCTGGTGTTGATGGCGGGGTTGGGGTGGATGCAGTATGTGCCGTCGAAGCAGATTCGGTGGAAGCCGTTTCGCTTTTTTCCACATCAACACTTGGTGTCTCTGTCTGATCTTCCGACTTATCTGAGGTTTTCACCGCAATTTGCACATCGCTGGCGCGATTGAACTGCACCGAAGACTTCAGGTACGTGACGCGGTTGTGTAGATTATCCTGACCCTTTTGATAGATGTAAAAACCAGCGGAGCCAGCGATAAGAAATAAAACACTCAGTTGAAAAAGGGGACTTCCAGTGATGCGTTTCCAGAGCGGTGCTTGCGCTGGCTTAAAAGTATCCATATCGACGCCGCATTGTGCGCAATATTTATCTTGAGGTTGTTGAAAGCCACAGCGAGGGCACTTTATTAGCATCGAAAATCAAATCCTTTAATAATTCGAAGAAACCTTATAATGAGGCTAAAGCAAAGCTTCTTGACGCTCAATAGAATTGTTCATACCTTGAAAAAGGAGCATAGAGGAATTTTCCCTCTGCAGAGAGCAGCGAGATGAAAAAATATAAGCCGGGCACCGGTGAAAAGATTGAACGCACTGAAGAAATCATCCCGCCTAAGGTCGAGCTTCCGATTGAGTTTTCACCTGAGCACTATCCCGTCATGTTGCAAGAAGTTTTGGCTGCATTTTTTCCTTATCGCAGCAAAGCCGACGTAAAATATTTCGATGGCACGTTTGGGCGTGGTGGTCACTACATGTCGGTGAAGCATACGGTTCCCCAGATGAAAGCCACAGTCATGGACCAAGATCTGGTTGCTGTGAGTTATGCAAAAGAGCGTTTCAAGACGGAAGTCGAGAAAGGCGAACTTGAGGTAATTCATGGAAATTTCTCGCAGTTTTCGGAACATAATCTGAAAAACTTTGATATGATGCTCTTAGATCTAGGTGTGAGTTCACCGCAATTGGACCAGGCCGAACGCGGCTTTAGTTTTTATCACGATGGCCCCCTAGATATGCGAATGAATCAGCAGCAAGGTTTGACGGCTGAGGTGCTTGTGAATACGGCAACAGAGGAAGATCTCATTCGAATCTTTAAAGAGTATGGCGAGGTCTATCGCCCTTCTCGTGTTGTCCGTGCGATCGTGAACGATCGTAAGACCAAGGCATTTCAATCTACTGCACAACTTGCGGGTTTGATCGAGCGTGTGGATGGATGGCAAGTCAAAGGCCATCATCCGGCTACCAAGTATTTTATGGCTTTGCGTTTAGCAGTGAATTCAGAGCTGGAAGTGGTAGGGGAAGCCATTCCCGCGATGATCAAGGCTTTGAAGCCAGGTGGCCGCTTAGCCGTTATCACGTTCCATTCGTTGGAAGATCGTATTGTGAAAAATATCTTCAGAGATTCAGAAGAACTCGGAAGATCAGTTTATAAAAAAGTCGTCGTACCAAGTCAGGAAGAGTTGGACAAAAACAATCGTTCGCGCTCAGCGAAATTGAGAGTTTTCGAGAGGAGTGCTCAGGATGAGCAAAGAGAACTTTAGGCAGTTAAAACCATTTCTTAGTATCCTAGTTATTATCTTAACCTTGTTCGCTATTGTGTTCTTACAGATGGAAGAGCGTCGCATGGGTTATGTGGTGCTGAAGCTGACTCGAGAACACAAAAAAGTTTTGGAAGAAAAGCGCACACGTGAAATTTCTTTAGCGAAGATCACTCGTCCACAATTGCTGGATCACGTTGCACAACAGAAATTCACTTTGAAAAAGGTCCAAGCTAATCAAATCATCCACTTAACCGGGGATGTGGCGGCGGCTCCTGTTGTAAAAGGCACAGATAAGAAAATTGCTAAAAAGGATCTGTAAGTTTGAAATCACGTATCGTTTTCATCTTTGTTGGTATTCTGGTTTTGTGGTCCTTGCTAGCAATGCGAGCGGCATATTTACAATTTTTGCCTAACGATCGTTTGAACGCTTTGCAAAGCCGACAGTTTCAAACAAAAGTCACCTTGCAAGCTCGTCGTGGTGCGATTGTAGATCGCAACGGTCGTGACCTCGCCATGTCGGCAACGGCGTATTCGTTATATGCAGATCCAAAGATTCTTGAAAATCGCAAGAACGTTGCTCGTAAGCTGGCAAAAGTTTTGGGGCAGTCCCAGGAATCTGTTTATACAAAAATTAAAGATGGATCCCGCCGCTTCGTGTGGATTCAACGTATGTTGGAACAAGATAAAGCGGACGAAATTAAATCGTGGGACATTCGTGGTTTGTCATTCGTCGAAGAATGGCGCCGGGTTTATCCTAATGAAACGTTGTTAGCACAGACCTTGGGTTTCTTAGGTGTCGAAGGGCAGGGACTTGAGGGACTGGAGCTTGGATACGATCAGGCATTGCGTGGAAACCAAAAGAAAGTCATGGTGAAACGTGACGCTCGCGGCAGGCCGTTGATCAACAACGGTTTGATGTTCACTGAAAATCCCGATGGTAACGAGCTTCGCCTGACGGTTGATTCCGATTTGCAATATACTCTAGAATCAGAATTAGCGAATGCTGTTCAAAATTTCGAGGCCGACCATGCCGTGGGCATAGTTTTAGATGCAAAAACATCCGCTGTTCTGGCAATGGCGTCGGCACCCACTTTCGACGTTAATAAAGCGCAAAAAACACCGGCAGATTTTCGTCGTATCAAAGCGGTAACAGACGCGTTTGAGCCGGGTTCTACAATGAAGACCCTGGTGATTGCTTCCGCACTTCGTGATAACATGATTCAGCCAACCACAAATTTCTTTTGTGAAAATGGCAGCTTCAAGGTCGGAGACAAAATCATCAAGGAAGCCGAAGCCAGAGAAAAGTTTGGCAATTTAACAGCGGCAGAAATTCTTGCGGTGTCTTCAAATATTGGGACAACAAAGATCGCCTTTAAAATAGGCCAAGAGCATTTGCGCCAAGGGCTTTTAGATTTTGGTTTCGGACAGAAATTGGGAATGGATCTGCCAGGGGAAGCTCGCGGCATGGTGCAAGCATTACCATGGCGTCCACATTTATTGAGTAATATTTCCTTCGGTCACGGTGTTTCGGTGACGCCACTTCAGCTGGCGAATGCCTACGCGGCCATCGCCAACGGCGGAGTTTTGAATACTCCGTACATTGTTCAATCAGTACGTGATTCTGAAACGGGTGAGCTGACGGAAACAAAAGTAAAACCGATTCGTCGGGTTTTGACGGTGGAACAAGCAGGGCAAATGCGTGACATGCTTTTGGGTGTTACGACATTGAAGGTCGGTTCTGGCGCCAACGCACGAGTTGACGGTTTCCAAGTCGCAGGCAAAACCGGAACAGCGCAAAAAGTAAATCCTAACGGGCGCGGTTATTTGAAGGGTGCCTATATTTCAAGTTTTGCGGGCTTTATCCCAGCTAATGATCCGAAGTTTGTTATTTTCGTGGCTGTGGATTCTCCGCGCAAAGCCTATTACGGCGCAAAAGTTGCGGCTCCGGTCTTTTCAAGAATTGCTTCGTATGCCGTTCGCAAAGAAGGTATCGCTCCAACTATGAACATCTTGGCAGACCAATCGTCTCCAGGTTCGCAAAAGAAAGCGATCCCAAGTAAACGTGCTCCAGCGAAGGAATCTTTGGTAGCAGATGGCCCGGGCAAAGCGGCCTTGACGGCGCAAGAGTTAGATAAGGTGACCGAAGTTAAAGCTGGTGAAACAGTTCCGAATTTGATGAACCTGACCACTCGCGAAGTGCTTCGCAGAATCAACGGTCAGGATTTGAAAGTGAAATTCGTGGGTCAAGGGATGGTTTCAGAGATGATTCCCGCGGCTGGGACGAATTTGCCGGAAGATAAAAACATCACCGTCATTTTGAAGTAAAAAATTAATTAAAAGTTCTTAACAATTCTACGAGGCTTAGCTGATTTGGCTAGGCCATCGTCCTATTTTGGGCCACTTAATGACCTCGGCCAGACCTTTGTCCTAATGTAAAGCTCGTTTTTATCTTAAGCGGTCTCGTATTTTCACCGATAAGTTATTGGAATGACGAGATCTTTTCGCGGATAAAACATTCTGAAGCTGTTGGGAACATTTATGAATAGGCTTGTAAAAATACTTTTAATTGCGATTTTATGCTCTGGAACGATAGCCTGTTCAGAGCTATTTTCTTTCGAATTGTCTATTTCAAATATCAACGACGTTATAGATCCTGGAAGCTCTGGTCCCAATGAAACTCCTTTAACCGGTAAAGGCATTTTTGTATCTCCGGGAAATCAAATTTTATCCACTGGTTCGACGGTCTCTGCAAAAGTCGGAGCGAAAGTTGACTCTCGAGTTTTAAAAGGCTCCAGTGTCAGCGCCGTTGTTTCTATAAATCATTTTGATCAAAGGTAGGCGTCGTGAATAAGTGGAGCCTGCTACTTTTAATTCTTTTACCGCTGGGCTCTTGGGGAGCTTCTGAGCTTGCTCAGACTGTTACCTTGGACGGGCAGCTGTTTCAGGATTCAAGTGGGACAGATCCTCTTTTAGACTCCCATGCGCGTTTGCGTATCCAAATCCTTAATGGCGATAAATCCTGTGTTCTTTATGAAGAACAACAATATGTGGACACGACGACCAATAAAGGATTATTCAGTATTCAGTTAGGTTCCAATGTCGGTGATGGAAAAAGGGTTGCTGGCAATGACCCTGGAAATCCCATGGTTGCGGTTTATCAAAATACAACAGCTATTCCTGCCACTGGTTGTGCAGGAAATAGTTCTCCGGCTGTGGCCTACGCAAAAAGATATATTCGCATGCATCTGCTTAGAACTGGCGGAGTGGAAGAGGCTTTGAATCCAGAAATTGAATTGGGTTCAATGCCCATGGCTTCTGTGGCTCAGACTCTTCAGGGTTATTCAGCATCTCAATTTTTGATTTTGGGATCTGGGGATCTGACTCAAACAAACATGCAGAGCCTCTTTGTTACGGGTAATGTTGCGAAGCTCACAAGCATTATTGGTAACTATGGTACCAATGGAACTGTTCAAATCCCAACGACAGGTGCTGCGCCAGGAAGTCCTCAAGCAGGACAGGTGTGGTATGACTCTGTTTCTAATAAGTTAAAATATTTTGATGGCACGACAACTCGAACGTTGGGAATCGAAAGCGGTTCCGTTGTTTCGAATGTGACGGCCGCAGCTCCACTTAGCTCTACAGGGGGCACAACTCCGGATATATCTATTTCTAAGGCCACGACTTCTACGGATGGGTATCTATCGAGTACAGACTGGAATACTTTTAAAACGGGAGCCGATGCTGCGACAGGAGCGACATCTACAAATACCGCTTCAAAAATTGTATCAAGAGATGCCTCTGGAAACTTCGCTGCGGGAACGATCTCTGCCAATTTAACTGGAGCGGCATCATTAAACGTTTTGAAGGCTGGTGATACCCTAACTGGATCACTGACATTCCCGGCGAATAAAGGAAATGTATTTACTGCAGGCAGTGGCGCTGGAATTGTGACAATGCAAGGACCAACGACTGCAATCGGCACGAACTATGTTTTACGACTTCCCAATGCTCAAGGTGGGGCAAATCAAGTTTTAATGAACGATGGCTCTGGTAATCTTTCTTGGACAGATCCATTGTCAGGAGTTCCATCTGTAGCACCCATTGCCAACGGTGGAACGAACTCTTCCACAGCTTTGACGAATCATAAAATCATGGTTTCTAAAAGTGGTGCTATCGTCGAAAGTGATGCACTGACCAATGGTCAGTTTCTAATTGGTTCTGCAGGTGCTGATCCTGTTGCAGCAAATTTGACGGCAGGTTCTGGTATTCAAATTACCAATGGCGCAGGCACAGTGACGATCGCAACTACAGGTGCGCAATCGTCGACACTTTCTACGGGTAAGATCTGGGTTGGCAATGGCTCTAGCATCGCTGCTGAAGTAACGCCTTCTCAAGATATCTCGGTATCCACGGCCGGAGTGATGCAGGTGAATCGAATCCAAAATAATATAATCTCTGGCTCCTCGGTGGCCGGGGGACTTCTGAGTTGGGACACAACTACGTCTATGTGGAAAGGGAAAGCATTCCCTGCCTGCTCGACATCAGAGACTCCGTATTACAATAGTATGTCTGATTCCATCGCCTGCCAGTCGATTGCAATTTCTCAAGCGACGGCCTCAACCGATGGTTACTTATCCAGTGCAGATTGGACTCTGTTTAAAGCGGGTGCTGACGCTGCCGCCGGTGCTACGTCTGCAAATACGGCTTCTAAAATTGTCGCCAGAGATGTCTCTGGAAACTTTGCTGCCGGAACGATCACTGCAAGTTTGACAGGAGCAGCATCTCTGAATGTTTTGAAGTCGGGAGACACGTTAACCGGATCTTTAACCTTCCCAGCAAATAAAGGGAATGTCTTCACGGCGGGAAGTGGCGCCGGAACCGTCACTATTCAGGGGCCAACGACTGCGATTGGTACAAATTACCTTTTAAAACTGCCGGATGCCCAAGGCGGAGCGAATCAAGTCTTGATGAATGATGGATCAGGAAATCTTTCTTGGATTGACCCTCTGTCCGGTGTTCCTGGAGTGATGGCAATTGCAAAGGGTGGAACGAATTCTTCGACAGCTTTAACGAATCATAAAATTATGGTTTCAAAAAGTGGGGCGATCGTCGAAGGCGATGCACTAACCAATGGTCAGATCCTAGTGGGAGCCACGGGTGCGGATCCTGTCGCTGCAAATTTGACGGCGGGTTCAGGCATTCAAATCACGAATGGTGCGGGCAGTGTGACGATTGCCACCACAGGAACGCAATCATCGACCCTTGCGCCGGGCAAGATCTGGGTTGGTAACGGATCCAGCGTTGCGACGGAAGTAACACCCTCTCAAGATATCTCGGTATCCAATGCGGGAGTGATGCAAGTAAATCGAATTCAAAACAGTCTTATCTCTGGAACCGGCTTAACGGCGGGTATTTTGAGTTGGGATACGGCGACATCGACATGGAAAGCGAAAGCCTTCCCGGCGTGTTCGACTTCAGAAGCTCCGTACTATAATAGCGGAACAGACTCCATTGCCTGTCAGTCGATTGCAATACCGACGTCCACGTTGACGGGGATATTGGCGGCAACATCCGGGGGGACGGGGCAATCTTCTTACGCAATTGGTGATCTTTTGTACGCCTCTTCGACAACAGCCTTGTCGCGCTTGCCGGCAGGGGCAAATGGGTATGTGTTAACAAGTGCGGGGCCAGGAACGGCTCCATCTTGGGCTGCGGTACCGAGTTCAGTAGGTGGATCTGGGACTGTTGGAACTTACGCGAAGTTTACAGCAAGCGGGACTGTGGGAAATGCGCTCGTAAGCGAAACAGGCAGCACCGTCAATGTTGCAGGGGCTATTCAGGCTTCAGGACCTATTGTATCCGCGCCGACCAGCGGTGCCTTAACGACTTTTGATTTTTCAACGGGTGGTAACGTTCAATATACATCGTCAGCTTGTCAGGCGATGACTCTTGCCGGGATGGCTGACGGGGGAGGTTACACTGTTGCTGTTCAAAACACTTCGGGCACTTGTTCTTTTACCCATGCAGGTTTAACTGTGAAGCTTGTCGGGGGAGCTCCCAATCTCACAATTTCTTCTCACACTGTGTTCACTTTCATTCGGGCCGGGGCTTTTGTATACGGAACTTGGGTAACTTTTTAAGGCCAAGATTTGCGGCAATCTGTCTTCATGCAGTTTTCAACTTAAAAATGTGATATTGAGTTTTGATCATATGCGTGTTGCAATTTGAGCATGCACTCATCATCACGTCGTTTATTTTTAAAAATAAGTGCCTGGTTTACAGGAACATTTTTAGTCTTTCGCCAAAAAGCCTTGGGGCAATATAACACCGGGGCTTTTTGGAAAAATTCCTCTGATAAAGGGACACTCTGGGCAATGGGTGATACTTCTTATGGAGAAGTAGGTCTTGGGCTTCCGACAACGACAGTTCCCAAGGCTTTACCCGGTGAACCTTGGGTCAAGGTGGTCGCGCACCCTCGGAGCTTAACCAGTTTTGCTTTCAAAGCAGATGGAACACTGTGGGCTTGGGGGCTTAATCTAAGTTTAAATATCACATCGGCTGCCATATCGTCGCCTTTCCCGGGTAATTATATTTCGTCACCTGTCCAAATACCTGGTACCTGGGCAAATGTCATTCCGAGTGCCAACCATACGACGGCTTTCAAATCCGACGGTACGGTGTGGGGATGGGGGAGTAATGGCAGAAGTGAAGTTTTCTACAACATAGGGATACCTACCATCACTAGCCCGGTGCAGATGTTTGGGGGTTCATGTATTATGGTTGCCGCCAATGATCAGAGCACACATGCCATCAAAACTGACGGTACTTTATGGTTCATGGGAGATAACTATGACTATCAATCTGGGATTGCTTCTCCTTCTCAGATTTCGAATGCGACGCAAATAGGCGTCGGTAGCTCTTTTGTTCTTGTCGCGGGTGGCGGTCGATGTATGGGCTTTTCGGACTCTTGTGCATCACCAGGACCGGGAATGGCCGGCGCAAATACTATGGCCATAAAGACCAACGGAACTTTGTGGGTTTGCGGTGTAAATGGTGATGGTCAACTGGGGTTAGGGCATAAAAATGCCGTCAGCACATTGACTCAAGCGCCGGGTTCTTGGACGCAGATGAGTGTCGGAGAAAACTTTTCGGTGGGTTGTCGCTCGGACGGGACTTGGTGGAGTTGTGGGTCAAATAAATACGGTCAGCTAGGTGATGGGACCACTGTCGACAAGAGCTCACCGGTGCAATTGCCGGGATCGTGGCAGAAGGTCATCGCAGCGACCTATAGAACTTACGGATTGAAAGCTGATGGTACTTTGTACGCTTGGGGATTTAACGACAATGGCGTGTTGGGTGTTACCACGAACGGCTCTCGAGTTGGAGGGGTGGGGCAGTGTATTTCGGTTCCGACGCAAATACCTGGCTCTTGGAGCCAGGTCGCTCCAGCGCTTTATCATACATTGGCCTTGGATAGCTCAGGTGCTTTTCACACATGGGGGAATGGATCAAGGCTCGGTCCCGGAACCCCGCTTATAACGAACAATTTGCTTTTCAAGCCTGGCCTGGGAACCCAAACCAAAATTGGAACAACTAGCTGGGCTCAGTTGGCCAAGGGTGGGTCTGCACTTCATGCTTTTGGAATTAAAGCAGATGGGACCGCTTGGGGTTGGGGGGCCAATCAGCATTATCAGCTTGGAGTGAGTGGCAATAATTTTGAGTCTTCGCCCGTGCAAGTTATGACTGATGTTCAGCAAGTTGCGATTGGAAGAAATTTCTCTATGTTTTTGAAAACTGACGGAACCCTGTTCGGTGTTGGTCAGAATGATTTTGGTCAGGTAACAGTGAACAGTTCGACCCCAACGCAGATTGCTGGTTCTTGGTTGCAAGTAGCCTGCGGAGCGCGGCACACCTTGGGAATAAAATTGGTGGATGTCGGTGGAGGAGTGATAGAAAAACAGCTGTGGGGGTGGGGTGCCAATGAGTTAGCTCAAGTCACTTACTTATCTCCTACTCAAGTTTCAGTAGGGCAAACTAGAATTGGCGCTGCCACGAATTGGAAACAGGTTGCCGGGGGCGAGTCTCACTCTATGGCGCTGCGGGAAGATGGAACGGTCTATTCGTGGGGGTATTCTTATGCGGCTGGCGCAGCAAGTACTTCAGTTGCCTTAGCTCATTATACTCCGGGTGGGAGTTGGTCACAGATTGCGGCGGGAAATAGTCTTAGTGTCGGCATAAAACCCGATAGCACAATGCATTCCTGGGGAGAGTGGAATTATGCCGCAGCAAGAACGTCACCGACACAGACGACAGGTAGTTGGGCACAAGTGTCGGTAGGTTATCAGCACATTGCAGGAGTTCAGACGAATGGAAGTTTGTGGGCATGGTGTGATGATTCCTTTGGGCAAGTTGCGAATGGTTTTTCCACTAACACTGTTCCAAAACAAATTCCTGGAAGTTGGTCGCAAGTGACAGCTGGGGCGGTACACACGCTGGCAATTAAAGGTTAGGGCGCGGAAAGGATATTATTTTGAAAAGGGTCTCTCTATTTTTTTCGGGTGCTTTATTGGTATTTGTGGGTGCGATTTTTATCTGGGGCTTAACTCTTCCCAGAGTTTATGAAAACCAAATCCGCGTCTATACGCTTATGGCGCCGCCTGAAGCGATGGCGGCACTGAGGAACCCATTGATGTGGCCAAAAATGCTGAGAGGCTATCTGGCAGAAGGCTCCGTTTCGCAAATTGACGGCAATACGTATTTTATTAAAGAAAATAAGCGTATCGGTTATAAAATTCGAATTGATCTAACCTCAGAATTTAGCGGTGATGTGAAAGTCGTTGATAACGATAATTTTGAAGGAAGCCTGTTGCAGTTTTCCGTTTATCCTAAGGACCGTATTCTTACCGGGGTATTTATAATAGAAAAAATTCAGATCCCTTCTGTGTGGGTACGAATATATTTTAGAATATTTCGAGGTTATGATGTGCTTAGCAAAGCCCTGCAATCACCTCAGGCACGCAATGCGGATGGGGTTATTTAAAATTTATGGCATCCAACGAAGCCCGCCATCTATGGTCACTTCCGAGCCATTGACGAAGGTACTATCACTTGAGGCCAGAAAATAAATAGCCGAGGCAACCTCTTCGCTGAGGCCGGCTCTTTTCAGGGGTGAGGTGGCTAAAAAAAACTTTCCCGATTTGAGTTCGGCAAGATGAGAAGTTAATTCTGTTTCAATATATCCTGGTGAAACCACATTGCAGCGAATGCCTTTAGCGCCGTACTCTTTGGCAATGGATTGGCTCAAGCCAATCAAACCTGCTTTTGAAGTGGCATAAGCACTGAGGCCCGAAGCACCATGACGATTTAGAGAAGACAGTAAAACAATGGAGCCCTTGCGGTTTTCTAAAAAAGGGCTGAGAAAAAAACGGCACAGAAAAAAAGTTCCAGTTAAGTTTGTTTGTAAGATGTTGTTCCAAGTTTCAGTAGAATGAGTGATCAGCAGTTCGCTGTTGGCAATTCCGGCGTTACAAATAAGACTGTCGATTGTAGTAAAGTCTTCCAACACCTGCTCGCCAATGGTTTCAACCTCTTGTTCAATTCGCACATCAAGTTTATAGGCGCGAACCTTTTGGGTGGGGAATTTTTCCTGGGCGAGTTGCAAAGTTTTTTCAGCCTCGATGCGATTGGAATTATAAGAAAAGGCCACATGGTGTCCCTTTTCTAGAAAGTGCAAGACGGTGGCCTTACCAATTCCTTGGGATCCACCCGAGATAAAGATATTCATGGATTTTCCTCATAGGCTTTAAAAGCGCTGACACAATTCATTCCACCAAAGCCGAAAGAGTTCTTTAAAAAGTGGCGAATGGTTTGATTTTCCAAAGTCTTCTGCACGATATTCAAATCAATTTCAGGATCTAGTTCATCGATATTGATGCTGCCATGAATTTTTGAATCGTTCATTTGCATAAGAGCTGTGACCGTTTCCACGATCCCTGAGGACCAGCAGGTGTGGCCGAGCAGAGATTTTGGTGCATTGATTTTTACTTTATAAGCATGCTCGCCCAAGGCTTCTTTGAGAGCTTGAATTTCGACGAGGTCCCCTTGTTGTGTGGAGGTTGCATGGGCGCAAACATAGTCAATGTTCTCGGGCTTCAATCCTGTTTTTTTAAAGAGTTTTTTTAAGGCTCTGACCTGACCATCTTTGGAAGGTTGCGGGAGGTGATTGCCATCGCTGCTGATTTCCGCACCCAAAAGCTCACCATAGATTTTTGCTTTGCGGGCCAAGGCGACGTCCAGACGCTCAAAAACTAAGGCGGCGCCGCCATGGGCCGGAAGAAAGCCTTCTCGATTTTTGTCGAACGGGCGACTGGATTTTTCGGGATGCTCGTTGAAGTTGTTAATGCTGATGGCTCCCATGATGGCCAGGCTATGCAAATCGCTGGCCGAGGGAGCATAGATAGCTCCCACGACCAGTACTCGTTCCAAATCATGATAAAGAATTTCGTCCATCGCGGAGCGAATAGCCATACTGGCACTGGCACAGGCGCCCCCTATGACATAGGAGCCGCCTTTGATGCCCAGAGATTCACTGACACAGCCAGCGTGATCTGTATCCAAACTATAGAGCGAAAAAAAGGGGTCGATATAATCCGGTTCTTCATGGAAGATCTTATGTTGTTCAAAGATATATTCCTGGCCGATATTGGTGCCACCGACAATACAGGCCGTGCTGTCTAAGGCTGTTTTAGAATCGAACCAACGCGAATCGAGGGCGGCTCTTAGAGCCAATTCGATGCTGTGACCCGTGGACCAAGGAGCTTTGGAAATAAGTTTGTAAGCTTTTTTGTAAATTTCTTCCGGAAGTTGGGTTTTGATTTTTTCAAGACCCTCCAGGGCTGATCGATCACCGAGATCGCCACCAATTTTTGAAAAAATATTTTCGGTCGAGATGCGACTCCAGCTTTTGATGGCTGAAACTCCCGCGTACATTTTTTCCATTTGTGTAGCAACTTCGTCTCCTAAGGGAGTGATCATCGAAGCGCCAGTAATCACGATTCTATTTTTCGTCATTGAAGAACGATAGCATATGAAGGTGTCTGCGCTATACTGAGCGCGTCAATCGCAGCTGGCGCAACTTGTACTTTTCTGAGACAGCGTTTAGCCTTTTTCTATGACCAGAGAGCATGTTGTAGAAATTGTGAAACAAAAGGCGGCGAAAGCCTTAGACAACTTTTCGTCAGATGATTTCGATGAATCAAAAACACTGCCTCAGTTGGGTATCGATAGCTTGGCTCTGGTGGAAATTATTGCGGGTTCCACGAAAGAACTTAAATTAAAAATTCCTCGTCATAAATTTGGTGCAGTCAAAGATGTCGGAGGATTGGTAGATCTGCTTTGGGATCACTGCATCCACCATTGATAATATCTTTTTACTCTTACAGGTTTGTTTTTTGTCAAATCATAGGTGACACCGAAAAAATGAACCTCCCGATCTAGTTCGAGAATATTTTGGGGGAAAGATAATTGGTATCTTTGGCAAAAAGACTCGACGTCATTTTGATCGGTTGAATAGAAATAATAGTCTTTGAATTGCGTGGCCTGGCCTTGCGTATCCAGGGTGACGCTGGAAGCCCAGGGAATATGCTCTGGTAAGTCGGGGCTTTGTGCGTAGTAACTTTCAGGCTCATCGCGCCAGAAGGTTAGAATTTTCAGAAATTGTCTTCCTGAAGTCATATGCAGTTTTAGAAATATCAAGGGTGGTGCCGAGATACTTAGTGTCACCTTAAAGTTTTCTTCAATATTGTTCAGTGTCTTGGCTCGGTAATCTAGAACTAAAGTAAAGACATCCTCCGGGCACAGATCTGAGGCCTCGGTTTTGCCAAGTCCCATAGTTTGGAAAAAAGAGAGTTGGGGGAATTTTTTTTTAATTTCTAAACTCCAGTTGTGCAGAATCAGGTTTTGAGAAGTGATAAAGTGGCATTCTCTAACTATTTTATCTCCGACAATCATTCGCGTTAAAATTTGATCCTCGCCCAGAGGAAGATACCAGCGATTGTGTCTTGAGTTCCAAGTTGCGGCATTACTTGGCGGTGGAACGAGGACGCTTAAGAAAGCCTCGAGATGAGCACTGGGGTGTAGTAAATTTCCCTGAGCGTCCACGGAAAAGACGGGTTCAAAATTTTGATTTTTGTGATCCCAATAGACGCGGCCAGGAAAGGGGTTTTCCGGGATTTGCAGAACATTACTTTTCAATGCCGGTGAAGAGTTCTTTAGAAATTTAAAAAAGAAATCACGGCGAGTAATATTTTCGTTCATCTATGAGTCACTTCCCTAAAACGATGTTGACCCGCAGAAATGGACCTTGAAATAATGCGGATCTATGACAACAAATGATTCTTATTACAGCCCAAGTTCGAATTTTAATCAACAAAGTGGTGGTAAGTCTTCCTTCATGGGAATGCTTCTGGAGCGATTCGGAAGTGAGGACAAAGTTGTCGAATTTCTAAAGAAAGACATTGAGAATAATCCCATAGATGGGCGCCTCAACTTGCAAGTTGTTTTAAATTTGGCAGGTCGCGAAGAAGAAGCATTTGCGATTTGTGAAGAGCTGATGAGGCTGGCACCTGCGGATCCACGAGTCATGTTTAACAGTGGTTGGCATTGGATACATCGGGGCCAGTTGCATAGGGGCCTGACCCTGTTAGAGGCTGGGCGCGAAATTGGCGTTTATGGAAGTCCTCGATTGAAAAGCTCGCGACCGATTTGGAACCGTCACGCCGGTTACGGTCAGCGAGTTCATTTGTATTTAGAAGCCGGAATGGGAGATGAAATTATCTATTTCCGATTCGGCAAAGATCTGGTTGAAAAATACGGATGTAAAGTTACTGTCATTTGCAGGCTCTCTTTAGCCCCGCTTTTCGCTCGAGAAAAATGGGTGAGTGCTGTACTTCAGGTTGAGGCTGCACTAGGAGTTTATCATGATTCCTGGCTTCCTGGAATGTCGGCCGCGCAGGCCCTGGGTTATGAAATCGGCGATATTTCTGGCGCGCCTTACTTAACTGCCTCAGATGAGAAGAAGCACAAATGGGGTCAGATTTTGAATATGGGTGGTAGGAAGAAAACCCTTAATGTGGGCTTGCGATGGGCGGGCAATCCCGATTTCGAGCATCAGCAATTTCGAGTTTTTCCGCCGGAAACCGTTTTGGATTTGGCTAAAAATTTTGGCGACAGCAATGTGCAATTTTATAGTTTTCAAAAAGAAAGCACCGTAAAAAACTTGCCCGAGGGCGTGGTCGATATCGCACCTTGGTTGATGGACTGGGATGAAACCGCCGCCGCAATGAAGAATATGGATCTGATAATCACATCCTGCACCAGTGTTGCCCATGCCAGTGCAGCTTTGGGAATTACTACTTGGGTTATCGTTCCTGCCTTGCCTTATTACGTATGGGCTTTGCATGGAAATAAATCGCCGTGGTATGGCTCAGTGACTCTGATTCGTCAAAAGAAGTTTGGCTGTTGGAAAGGTGTTCAAGAGGAAGTGCAAAGTAAGTTCGCAGAATTTGTTAAAACCGCATTGTTTTCCAGCGACAAGGGTAACAATTAAATGGGCGAGCTCTATCGAGGTAAGACCGTTCTGATTGCTGGCGGAACCCGCGGAATTGGTTTGGCTTGCGGTATAGAATTTGCCAAACAGGGTGCGACCGTATGGTTGACTCATTGTTGGAGCTCTGTTTCGGATGAAGAGGTTATTGCTCACTTCCAAAAGCAGGGTGCTCTGACTGAGCCCCGTATTATGAAGGCCGATGTCTGCGACTCTGATGACACCATGAAGTTACTATCGGAAATTAAAAAACATACCAATAAAATAGACGCCTTTGTTTGCTGCGCGGGAAATCTAAAGCGCATTGAATCTTTAAAGGACTATTCTAAGCGGTCCTTTTTGAAAACTATGGAATTCATGGCCTGGCCTATCGTCGATTATAGTTTGATGATCGATGAAGTCTTCGGTTTTTATCCTAAATACATTGTAGGCATGACGACCTATTCCACAGTGGCGTTTAATAATTATTATGATTTTGCGGCCGCTGCAAAAGCGAGTATTGAAACACTCATACGTTATATGGCGGTACGTTTAGAGCCACTAGGCAGTCGAATAAATTTAGTGCGTCCTCCTTTGGTAGATACCAAAGCGCTGGAAATTTTTGGCGACAGCAAAATTCAGCAAATGAAAACTCTATTGCCGGCGGGGTTGCAAATGAAGCCCGAAGAAATTGGTCGGGCGGTCTTTGGTCTTTGCAGTGGGTATCTTGATACTTTCAATGGACAAATTCTCAACTTAGATAACGGGTCCATGTTTGTCGATAACAGTTTGGGTTTGATTGAGCGCAAAGACTTTCAGGAAGTTGTGCAGAGACTTTCAGATAAGTAAGCACAAATAAGGATCGTGACTATTTTCGTGTATCCCAGTCATAAAATCCGACTCTTATCCTTGATTATTGATGTACTGACTGATCTTCGTCAGAACTTGCGCAGGGATTTCATGTCCTCCGCGGAAGCCCATCAAAGAGCCCTTCATGCCATTTTGAGTCAGAAGGGTTTCAAGTTTTTGCGCTTGTTTGTAAGCCAAGACTTGATCCATTTCCCCATGGCTTTGGAAAAACTTTTCGCCAGCACGATTGGGAACAAGTTTTTTCCATTCGTCTTGGTTCAACAAAGTTCCAGACATCACGACCAACCCTTTAGGTGTTTCTGGTGCCCGAAGGTAAAGGTCCGTTGCCAGCATGGCGCCTTGGCTGAAGCCGCCTAAAATGATTTGATTCCAAGGCACGCGAAGTTGTCGGATCATTTCCAAGGCGGCATCGCGGGCCTTGTCCATGCCCTTAGGATTTTCGCCGCTGAAATCTCGAGGAATGCCGGTTTCCATAGCACGTTGGATTTCCATCATGTCGATATTCCACCAAGCTCTGCCGGTCCAAGCAGGACCAATCGGAACTTCTAGAGGTCCATTCGGAAAGAGCCAGTTGTATGTTTTGTTGGTTGTGATCATTTCCCCTAAAGAGAAAAGGTCATTGCAATCTGCACCATATCCGTGAAAGAAAATGATCCAGGGTGCGTTATCGTCTTTATTTATTTCTTGGCAATGTATTTTTCCGAGTTGTCTCATAGCTCAGCCATAATATACTGATCCCATGAAACTACAGCATCTTTTTTCTATTATTCCGGGAATTCCGTTACATGCTTTGCCGGATGTTGAGCTCACAGGAATCTTTAATGACGCGCGTTTGGTGACACAGGATTCTGTTTTTGTTGCTATCCGTGGCAGTAAGCTAGATGGACATTCTTTTATTCCAGATGCTGTGGCTAAAGGTGCTGTGGCTTTGGTCGTCGAGGACCGCGGTCAGATTCCCGCAAACTTTCATGGCTTTGTCTATCACACAGCCAGCTCTCGAGAAGCATTGGATCTTTTAGCCAGTCGTTTTTATGGAGATCCGGGGCAGGAGCTTTTTTGTTTTGGTGTGACGGGGACGAATGGCAAGACCTCTGTGACTTACATGATCGAAGCTATTTTGAATCATGCGCAAGTTCCCACGGGTGTGATTGGAACAGTCAATCACCATCTGCAAGCCAAAGTGTGGCCATCAGAGATGACCACTCCGGATCCTGTATTTTTGCAAAAGCGACTTCGCGAATTTCGCGATGAAGGTGCAAGAGCTGTGGCGATGGAAGTTTCTTCCCACGCGTTGGATCAAGCCCGCGTGGACAGCGTCCCGTTTAATACAGTTATCTTTACCAACTTGACCCGTGATCATTTGGATTATCACCAAACTATGGATCAATACTTTGAAGCGAAACAAAGGCTTTTCACTGATTTGCTATGGCAGACCTCGAAACGTCCTTGTTTTGCGATTATCAACACCGATGATAAATATGGTCGCCGGGTGCGTGTTGCAGATCCCGCAATCCTTTGGACCTATGGCGCATCTAAAGATGCAGATATTCGTTATAAAGTGAAACACATGGATTTTGCCCTGACTTCATTTGAAGTCACAACACCTCTGGGTAAAGGTGAAGTGCAATTGCCGATGTCAGGCATTCACAATGTCATGAATGCCCTGGCGGCCCTAGGTGCCGGATTATCAGCGGGTGTGCCGTTGGATATGTGCATTCAGGCATTGAACAGCTTCACGGGTGTGCCCGGCAGATTGCAGTCCGTTCCGAATGCACAAAATCTTTCCGTGTTCGTCGATTACGCCCATTCCCCCGATGCTTTGGAGAATGTTTTGATGGCGTTAACCAAAGTGCGCGAAAATCTAAAGTCTTCGGCCCGGATTTGGACCATCTTTGGCTGCGGCGGGGATCGCGATAAAGGCAAACGCCCGTTAATGGCGGAGATGGCATTGAAGTACTCCGACAGTGTCGTGATCACCTCTGATAATCCTCGTACGGAGGAACCACAGGCCATCATTCAAGACATTCTGACTGGGGTGCCAAGTTCTGCCAAAGACAAAGTGACGGTCTTAGTTGATCGCAAAGAAGCCATTCATACGACTTTAAAAAAGGCTCAACCCGGCGATGTGATTTTGATCGCAGGCAAAGGCCATGAAGATTATCAGATTATCGGAACAACGAAGTTCCCGTTCAGTGATGTGCAAGCGGCTCAAGAGGCCCTGCAGGGGAGAGTATAAATGAGAGCCATGGATGCGCAAACAATTGTACAAGTAACAGGTGCTCAGGTTCTGAGTTCTCAAACGGATCATTTCACCGGAATTGGGACGGACACTCGTGCCAACCTTCAAGGACAGTTATTCATTGCTTTAAAAGGTGAAGCCTTCGATGCACATAGCTTTTTGGATAAAGCTGTCGCTCAAGGTGCTGCAGGTCTTTTGGTTCACGAAGACAACGATCAGATCA
Organism: Bdellovibrio sp.; assembly: GCA_046070625.1. Taxonomy (GTDB): domain Bacteria; phylum Bdellovibrionota; class Bdellovibrionia; order Bdellovibrionales; family Bdellovibrionaceae; genus Bdellovibrio. Next base: position 43,588 of record JBJTMR010000305.1, read on the forward strand.
AAGCGTTGTCAGGTAAAGTGACGATTTTTAAAGTGGCTGACACTTTAAAAGCTTTGCAGAAGCTGGGGAATTGGGCTCGCCATCAATCTCGCGCCAAAGTCGTCGCGATCACAGGATCTAACGGTAAGACGACGACGAAAGAGTTCACGGCGGCATTAATTGGAACGGTTAAAGACGTGCACTACAATAAAGGTAGCTTCAATAACCATTGGGGTGTGCCATTTACATTATTGCAACTGCCTCCGCAGAAGCAAGTAGCCGTGGTGGAAATGGGAATGAATCATGCGGGTGAGCTCACTGAGCTCGTGCACATTGCTGAACCAGATGTGGTGGTTTGCACGATGGTGGGGCGCGCGCATATGGAATTTTTCGGTACTATCGAAAAAGTTGCCGAAGCAAAAGAAGAAATCTATAACGCCGCTGCGGATAAAACACTTCGTATTTATAATCTTGATAACGAGCAAACTCACAATATGTACGTGCGCGGAAAAGAAAAGTTCCCGCAAGCTAAGGTCCTGACATTTTCCTCAGAAGATCCTCGGGCCGATGTGCATTTGATGATAAGTGCCATGAATATGACGGAGTTATCTTTAAAGGGCACGATTGCCGGCGTCAGTGGTGCAGCTCGAGTTCAGGTATTTGGGTCGCAAAACTTAACTAATATCATGGCAGCAGCAGCCTTGGGTTTAGGTGTCGGAATGACACCGGAACAGATCTGGGCAGGTCTTCCACAGTGTAAAACTAACTGGGGTCGCAACCAACTGGTGCATTTGAAGTCCGGTGCCCAGATGATTTTTGATGCCTATAATGCAAATCCAGACAGCATGAAGGCGCTTATTGATAACGTAAAGTTACTTTCTGTTGCGGGTCGCAAAGTGGGTGTTTTTGGTCAAATGCGTGAGATGGGCCCCGCTTCACCGCAATTACACGAAGAGTTAGGGCAAAGAGTCGGTGCTGCGGGCTTTGATAAGGTCTATTTCATCGGTGATGACGCAGATTCGTTCACAAATGGTTTAAAGAAATCTGGGTTTTCAGAACAGTCACTTATTCAAAAAGACTTCACCGATTCCGCGGGAAAAGACTTGGCAGGCTTTTTGAAGAGTGGAGATATTGCTGTCGTGAAAGCATCACGTGGCACCAGATTAGAACGCTTCGTTTTTCCATGCGAGCCCTTGGATTTTTCGGAGAAAACTTAGTTATAAGTTTACAAAAGTTAATCTCTTTGGTGCCTCACAGAACGTTGATTCTTTTGACAGCAAGAATTTAATTCAATATGAGGTAATGCGACTAGAGAAATACAGGGGAACTCTCTATATTTCTCTCAGGAATAACTAAGGGTAAAAAATGA
>JBJTMR010000306.1:0-4951 GCA_046070625.1 Bdellovibrio sp.
GAAAAACTTCCGGTGGGTTCGAATGAAAATAATATTTTCTGGTGGAAAACCTATACGCTGTCTTTAAGCAAAAAAGAATCAAATCCACACGAGGCCTGCGCGGGTTTTAAAACTTTGATGACCGTCAACGAATTCCCGTTGCACGATCTGGCATTATTGCGTGCGTATGAGTCCTGTCCCGCAAAAGAATCTTTGCCAGCACTTCCAGAAGTAACGAATCCTTGGTATCGCGATCTTTCTGCGGACATCAAACTTAAAGAGTCGGCAGAAACTGCGGACCTGCGCGATGACCTTGACGCCAATCTTGAAAAAGCGCGCGTCGAATCTAATAAGAAAAAGAAAGAAGACTATCTTCAGAAAGCACTTTTGTTTGCGCAAAAGTTGAATCTGACCGAAGAAACAACTGAGGTTCAAGGACAGCTCTATAAAAATTCTCCGCGTTTAAATCCAAGCCCTTTGTTTAAAGATCTTTCCGCCGTAGCCATGGACTATCGCTTTAACCGCGAGTTCGACAAGGCACTGAACGTTTACAAGAAAATTTCGACATCCAAAGAAGCGACTACGGATGACAAGTTCCAGGCCGCAAAAAATACCCGCATGACGTACAAAGTGGCGCAACGTCGCCAGGAATACATCAACGCAACATCGGATCTGGTCAACACAACAAAAAAACAGTATCAGAATAACAAAAAGGACCGCAAGGCCCTGGCGCGCTATCATGATGCTCAAGTTTTGTTGGCGCGAACTTTATGGACAGAAGATCAAGGCTCGCTTGCAGCAAAAACCTTGACGGAAATCAATCGTCAGTTGCGCGGTTTGTATCCAATGGATGAGGTTTACTTTATCCAAGGACGTATCGAAGAAGAAAAAGGCCATTTCGAAAAGGCTTTGGATTTTTATGAAGAAAGCTATAAGCAACCCGTTAGCCAACAAGGCTTGCGTGACAAGCTTGCTTGGTTGAAATCTTGGAACTACTACAAGCTACAAAAATATCCGGAAGCCCGCGCCAGTCTGGAACAAATGAAGGACGTGGTTAAAGATCCTTCCGATAAAGCTCGCGCGCACTTTTGGTTAGCGCGTACTTTGAATCAACTGAATCTTCAGGCTGAAGCGACGGCCGAACTTGAAACTTTAATCAAAGAAGATCCACTGGGTTTTTATGGCGTGATGGCTTATCGCGAATTAAATCGCGAATATCCCGTGATTAAAGTCAGTTCTTCGGAGGCGATGCAATTAAGTCTTCTGAACGTCGGTGAACTGAATGATCGTTTGCGCTTAAATATTGAATGGCTCATCGCCGTTAATGAAAAACCTTTCGCTGAAAAAGCTTTGAATCAAGCAGCTGATGATCTGAAAAAAGCCAATGTGGCTTCCGAAAACACTTGGCTTTCGATGTCCTCTGCTTATGCTCGCGCGGGGCTTTACCTGCCTCTGTTTTCGACCATTGGCGCTTTACCGGCAGAAGTGAAAGATCGCTTGTTAAATGACCATCCCGAGCTGCTGTTCCCACGCCCTTACAGTGATATCGTGGCTCAGGCTTCGCAAAAAAGCGGCACCCCGCAGGAATTTATTTATTCCATCATCCGTCAAGAGTCGGCGTTTAATCCGGAAGCTCGCAGCCCGGTGGATGCTTTTGGTTTAATGCAGTTGTTACCGAGTGTTTCAAAAAATCTGGCAGCGACTTATAAATTGGAATACAAAGAAGCTTTGGATTTATTTAAGCCGGAAATCAATATTCCTCTTGGCGCCTTTGAGCTTAAGACGTTGATGAAAAAATATAGCAATCAATATATCTTGGCGGTGTCAGGATATAATGCCAATGATTCAGCGATTCGCGGTTGGTTGAAAACTCGTTTCCGTCCGGACGCTTTGGAATTTATCGAAGAAGTCCCTTACGAAGAAACTCGAGCTTATATCAAGCTGACAATGCGAAACTATGTGTTTTATTCGCGACTGCTTCATTCGGATAAAGCGATTAAATTCCCGGAAGAACTTCTGAGCTTTAAAAAGTAGGGCCCCAATAGAGAGAGAAAGTGAGAACGCCCTCTCTCTAAGGTACTTGCACTCGGGGAATAAACGCAGGGATCCCGATCGTATTCGGCAGCGCCATGGCGCCGGATTCATTGAATCCCCAGCATCTCAAGTTCAAGGTCGTGGATTCGATTCCACAATTACTTGCTTCAACCCATGCCGTATGGCCAACGTCTACATCATCATAGACCGTTGCCGCATCGATATCGACTGGCGCCAATCTGTTTGTCGTGGTGTTGTCGCCGACCAACTTATAGAAATTGTATCCCCAGCATCTCATTCGCCCGGCCACGGTTACAGCACAAGCAATTTCACCTTTTGCGGCAAGAGCTTTGTAGCTGTTCGCAGCATCGACGACCGTGGGGCTTAGTCGTTGAGTAGTGTCCCCCACCCCCAGCCCCCCATAGGTGTTGCTCCCCCAACACTTAATTTTCTGACCCGTCGTTATACCACAAGTAAAACCCTGAAGAAATCCAGCTCCAATTTTGACTTTGGAATATTTAACGCCACTATCAATAACAACTGGGATAAGACTTGCAGTTGTCGTTCCGTCCCCCAACTGACCTTGATTGTTACTACCCCAACATTTTAAATCACCATCTGTCGTTATGCCGCAAGTGTGGACGTTCCCATTGTTGTAAGTTGCTGACACCACGACTGAAGAATAGGTTACGCCTGAATCAACTACAGTGGGTGTCGACTTCGCGGTCGTTGATCCGATTCCCAACTGACCCTTCGCGTTTGCGCCCCAACACTTTAAAATTCCATCGGTCGTCACCGCGCAAGTATGAATCGATCCAACAGATACGGTGCTGTATTGAACTCCATAGTCTATCACTTTGGGTTTCATTTTGGTGGTGGTTGTCCCATCTCCGAGCTTACTGTTGTCATTCAATCCCCAACATTTCAGCTCATTCGTTGTCGTGATGGCGCAAGCATAGCCAGTGTCCGTAGAACTATTAGAACTTGAGCCAACATCAACCATCGAATATTTTGTATTCGGGTCAATCAGCACAGCATAATCTCTATTGATTTGCGTACGATCCCCAACCTGTCCCGTGTTATTGGCACCCCAACAATAAAGGCTATTACTAGGCGTAATTCCGCACATCGAAAATTCGCCGACACTGAATTTGGAAAACGTTAAGCTCTGACTAATTTGGCGGATACTATTAAACCGCGAACTATTTTCGAAAACCATTTGCCCATTATTATTCCCCCAACATTTTAAACCACCTGTCGTCGTAACTCCGCAAGCGGAGCTGGGAGCCGCATTAAGGGCCCCTCCATTAACAAACACAGAGCTATAATTTTCATTGCTATCAATAGCAATTGGCAGCCGCGAACCAGTCTTGGTCCAATTGCCCAAATTGTAGTATGTGTTATCACCCCAACATTTCATTTTATTGCTCGAAGTCACGCCACAGGTGGAAACGTCAGAGATAGCTACATCAAGGTAGTTTTGGCCCGCATCAATCGTGGTCGGCACCAGCCTGGTCGCAACAAGCGTTCCATCCCCAAGAAGGCCACTTGCATTAGAGCCCCAACATTTCAGAACGCCCGTCGTCGTAATTCCACAAGTTGAATAGCCACCGAGTTTTACCAGAGCATACTTCGTTCCGGAATCAATCAAGCCAGGTGTCGCGTTGTCGGTCGTTGTATTGTCGCCCAGTTCCCCTTTGGAGTTTGAACCCCAACAGTACAGGTCTCCGTCGGTAGAAATGGCACAGGTATGATAACCGCCCCCGTTGTAACCACCGGCCGCCACTTTCGCAAAGGTCACTCCCGCGACAGTAATAACTTTTGGAGTTGTTGAGTTGGTCGTTGTTCCATCACCCAATTCACCTTTGCTGTTGTCCCCCCAACACTTCAGAACATTTGTATTCGTAATTCCGCAGGTATGGCGAAAGCCCGTCGCAATTTCTGAATAGGCTTGTCCACCATCTATTATAACTGGCGCATTTCGCTGAAGGGTTGTTCCATCGCCCACCGATCCGGAATAATTGGATCCCCAACATTTTAGCACACCGGTTCCCGTAATCGCACATACGGCTCCGGAACTATTCATCGATACCTTCGAATAGCTGGTTCCGCCGTTAATCACGACGGGGTTGGGCTTTGTCACAGTGGTCCCATCTCCGACGGAACCCGTTGAGTTTTCTCCCCAACATTTCAAAACGCCACCAATGATAATACAAGAAGCATTTCCTGAGGTCGCAAACTGCGTGATGGTTCCATAGGTGGATTCATCGTCCGTTATCAAAATCTGTTTGGATGAATTTTCTTTAAGTGTAATTTTCTGTTTTGTGCCTTTGGCGCCTCGCAAAGTTATGAAAAGAGTTTTTTCTGATTCTTGCAGGGCATTCTGCAAAATAGAAAAACTGATGGTCGCGGTTTTTTGACCTTTAGGAATCGTAACCGTCCCAGCAACCTCCGCAGAAAAATGGGTGCCAATGACGCCAGTTCCAGAATAATAACCATATTCAATTTGGGTATTAAAGCAGGCTCTTTTCGTCAGCGAGACAACCAGATTCACAGATCCAGAGCCTTCTGCCACTCGCAAATTTTCGGCAGTTTGGAAACTCAATTTCGCATCTGGGCAGTTTGCTAAAAGCTGATTGTTGAAATGATGTTGAGCTCCGAAGGCATACTCAACTCCGAAAGCTAATATCGACAAAATCACAGCGACGTACATGATATTAACTCCTATACCTTATTGAAATCCCGATGACCAAGTAATGTAGCAGCGCCAAGATCCTGCAACGTTAATTGTGGTTAAACCATAGATGGTCTGCCCACTTGAATCCGTATCTTCGTTAGCCGGACTAAAATATGAAGCCGAGCATCCAGAAAATGTGTAGGTTCTTGGTGTCAAGTCGGCGACAACAATCGTGTAAACGCCACCATTGACCATATTATT
>JBJTMR010000307.1:0-6599 GCA_046070625.1 Bdellovibrio sp.
TGAAGAAGCTTGCCCAGTAGACGCAATCCGTTTGGGACCTGAGTGGCAAACTCCGGCACTAAATGGTGGTCAATTCATCTATGACATCAATCATTTGGCTTACCGTCCTTCATTGAAGGGTGGAATCCAAACGCATGTTGACGACGAAGAACGCCACAAACAAGGGATCTAATCGATCAAATAAAAAGCCACCGCAAGGTGGCTTTTTATATGTCTAAATTCGGCCGTATTTTTCATCTCGACACTTGATCTGTGCACCTTAAGTTGCCAGGAGAGTTTTCCGCCTCTATCACCGCTCTGGCTCGAGCTGGTTTTTTTTCAATATGAATAATTTAATTAAAACATGTTCGTGGTTTGTGAGAAACACATCCTGTTTCCAATATTATATATTTCAATTAAACGGAGCTCTTATGAAAAATTTAGTTTTTGCAGCGTCTTTAATCTTACTTTCTTCAGCTAGTGCTTTTGCTGCTTCATCAGCAAGTGATTGTACAAATGTTCTAGGTACGTACACTTGTACTGTTGATGGAAAGAACGTTTCTGCGAAGTTAGTGGTGGAAAAAGATATATATCTTGGACTCGAGATGAATGGCGAAATGTGGCTAGGCGCTCTTCCAGACGGTGAAAAGCATACGGCAAATTTAGGATGGATGTCTTACGATACCGTTGCAACTTGCAGCCCTGAAACTGGTTTGAAAGCTACATTCACTGCAGAAGGACACTGGGTTATTACTTTAACGGCGTCAAATAATGTTCTGAAGTATTCGACTGACGATTCAGAAGTCTCTGTAACTTGTACGAAATAGTTGCGCAAAAGAGTGTGGCTAGTCACGCCAGTCAAAGACGGCTCATCCTGATAGGTTGAGCCGTTTTTATTTTGAGAATTAGTTATTTCTAATAAATTACTTTAGTTCCTTGAGGTTCGTCAGAGCCCGGCTCAAGACTTCCTGAAATTGTTGGGAAACGGCTTGTCGCCATTCTGGGGATTCTGGATAGAAAAGCTCTGCAAATGCGTGATTGATTTCTTCGTCCTCTGCTTTGGAGTGGGCTCCGTAATGGAATTTCTGATTTTCACGCACCATTCTGTATAGCGAATCGAGTGAACCGACGGTTTTTTGGCTATCAAGCGTACCAAACTCGAAAACAATCCCGGCAAATTTTGACTTAGATTTTAATAGCTTTGCAAGATAGACCACCAGGCCGCCTGAGACTGCGTAAAAATCTTTTTTCTGACCCGATTCCAATTCATAGCCGGCAAAAATGTTCTGCAAATAGACAGGATCCATATCTGGAGTCTGGTCAGAAAACAGATGCAACTGACCCCGTCGACCGTAGCCCGTATGCAAATCGACCAAAAGTGTTTGTTCATAGCCAGGAGCCACCTCAAGAATTTCTTTTTCGATAAGATCTTTTTGGGGTTCAAAACCTGTTCCGCCAAAGTAAATGCCGTTAGGGAATTCATATTGGCCACGAAGGATGGCTCGACGAAGGCTTTCCATCGAGTGCTTTACTATGGCTTTCACACAATCAAAATAAAATTTCAGGCGATCCCAAATTCCACCGTGGGCAACTTCTGTGGGGTTCAATAAAGAGTCGACCTTTTTATAGCCTTCATTTTTCAGCGTGAATAAGTCTGTCGAGGTGTCGAAATTCCGATTTAAGTCGACATTGTTTTCAGTGACGCGACGATTGAATTTAAAACCATAGGGGTTTATCGCGTGAATTAAAAGAATACCCAGATTGGCGTCACGAAGTTGCCAAAAGTTTTCTTTTGTAAATTGGTTTTGAAGTGCACTGCCGACAAAGCCCTCCATACCGTGAACGCCTGAGGTCAGGATAAGGAGGCGCTCTTTTTTACCCGACAGGGGTGGGATGTAAGCCACATCCATCTGCAAGTTTTCAGAGGTACGCGTGGGAATCTGCACTGTGTGGGTTCGCAGGTGAGGGTTATGTTGTTTTAATTCTTCGATATTCGCAAGAAAGCTCGCACGAGCATCTGCGAAACTAGTTTTGAAACTTTGTAGTCGTTGGGTAGTAGAAGGCTCTTCGGCAAGCGCGGTGGAAATCAACAAAAAAACAGAAATGAAATAAAATACGATCACAGTTCTTAATGCTTTTTGATTTATCAATTTCATCTAATATTCCTGATGTAGCCGTTCGGCAATGGCCCACTAACCGTTATTCTTAGATGAATACTGTACTGAAAATCCGCAAGATTTAAAACCTCTTGATCTCCTATTTGATAAGGTGAACAAAAAAGCCACCGTCGAGGTGGCTTTAAAAGGTGCCTAGTTATCTTGGGCTCCTTCTTCTATCCATTGCAACAATAGGTATTCCTCGTCCTCGCTGAGGCGTTCGCTTTGGGTTGGAGGCATCCAGCCCTCATTGGTGATTGTGTAAATCAGGCTTGAAGAAGGGTCCTTGGTATTCACAGCCTTCATCGTTTCGTCATAACTATCAAATGCATAGCCATCTGAGGCATGGGTTTGCGAATGGCAACGGACGCACTTAGGTGTCAGGATGGCCTTTTCGATATAGGAAAAAGTCGGCGTCGGCATTTCATCGTCCGCCATAGCCCCGAACGCCGTAAGAATTAAACAACTAATGATAACAAGACTATTTCGCATGGGACCTCCAAAATTGTTTTTGGTTTATCAAGTCCCGATGAGTTCGTCTCCGGAAGAAAATTCAAGATGCTAAAGAACAAAGCGTTGTGAATTGTTAATCGTGACCACAGTTGGGTCAGTTGTTTTTTGCTCCTTCTTGAATCCACTGAAGAATGAGATTCTCTTGCTCAGAGTTCAATCGCTGACTTGCTCTGGGTGGCATCTGTCCACTGTGAGTGATTGTGTAGAGCTTGCTCGATGTAGGGCTATTTGTATTCACGGATTTCATAGTCCTGGTGTAAGTGTCAAAGCTGTAACCAGCAGAACCAGATGTCCCGGCGTGGCAGGCGGTACACTTAGGGCCAAGAATTGTTTTTTCGATATAAGCAAAGCTTGCTGCGGGAGTGGGTGCCGGTGATGGCACTGGAGTGGGAGCCGGAGTCGGTGTTGGCGTTGGCTGCGGAGTCGGCGTCGGAGTTACCGGTGTGGATCCTGTAGATGAATTTGCTGATAAAATCCATTGATAGATGGCGCTTTGTTCAGCGGCAGACAGCGGACCTCCAGGAGGCATCGATCCCGTAGAGATTTCATTGTATAGAAGTGAGTTAGAAGGAGATCCTGGAACAATAAGACCAGCCTGCACCATGTGATTCACGCTTTGCAAACCATAAACATTGCCAGATCCCGAGGTGCTGCCATGGCAAGAAGTGCAGTTTCGATCCAGGATGTCCAGGGCTTGAGCGGAGTTGGGATTGCTTGCACCTAATGTACTATTTCCAGAATCACTTGTAAGGGGAGTTCCACTACCAAGCTGTAAGGGCCCACAGGCAGCGAGAGTTAAAAGGCAAATAGAAAGAAGATACTTTGTCATCTGGCCTCCGACAGTATTTCCACAGTCTATCAAGGTCAGACAATTTCGTCTCGTCTAGATTTTAACAAATGTTAACAAGAGTGTTTAAGTTTTATTCTCCACCTGCTGTGGGCGCTCACCAATAGACTTATACATCATATAAAGTGAGGTGAATTTAAATTACATGGAAAATACTTAACGTTGGAAATCTCAGATTAAATCACTGTGTCTGGTTGTTCTGGCATTTCAGAGCCCGTTAATTTGCATCTTGCTATCGGGGAGTAGATGGGAAACGCCCCCGCCATTTTGGATTCATATAGAATGATTTCATCCACATGAATTTTCCCAAAACTTTTTCGTTTAAAAGGAGAAATCATATCTTTCACACTGCGTGGGTTGCGCAGTCTTGCAAAAGTCAAATGAGGCTTGAATTCACGAACCTCGACATGAGTGAGCAATTTTCTTTCCTCAAGAACTTGCTCCAGACGCTGTTTGAATTCCCCTAGGCAGCGTTTGTTCTGAATACCCAACCAGAGAACTCTGGCATCGTGTTCGCTTGAAAAGGCCCCCACATCTTCAACTTTTAAGTCAAAGGGGCGAGTTTCGCTGCAAGCCTGTTGCAGGCATTCTTGCAAAGCCGGAATGTGTTCTTCAGCCATTTCTCCAAGGAATGTGATTGTCACGTGGAAGTTATCCAGGGGAACCCACTTAATCGTCATTTCTTTTTGGTCGGCATTAATTTTCAATTTTTTGTAGGTCGGCAAGAATGTCGTGGCAAGAGGATCCGTCGCGTTCAAGGCAAAGAACAAACGTTTTTTCATAAATTCATTTTAACAGAAAATTCAGATTACCCAAGATGATTCGTCAGGGTCGTTGATAAACTCCTATAGTGGGGGGAAATCTATGATCGTGATGACATCTAAAATCCGAGTGAAAGCGAATAAGCAACGAGAATTCATTGGTATTGCTGACATCATTGCGCGCCCCACTAAGGCCAGCCATGGATGTCTTAGCTATGAGTTTTTTGAGGATCCACTTGAGCCGGGCATATTTATGTTCGTGGAAACTTGGAAGACTTGGGATGATCTTCATGTTCACTTAGAAAAGCCATACACGAAGGACTTCTTCCAGGCCTTGTCTCGCTTTACGGTGGAAGCTCCGACCATCACCGCCTATGAATCTCGAGGGGGGCAGCCGATGTCGTTCATGAACCTTGGTTCGTCTTCTCACTCCCTAGACCAAAGTCGATAAGAATCGCGGTCAAAGGTGATTAAATGTGTTGAGAGCGTTTTTGCTCTCAACACATTCCTTTACTTTGGAATTCTCTATTGATTTCATTTGCCCATGGAAAACAAAAAGCCCGATCTTAAGACCTATTTGAATGTTCATCAATACCTAGGGGATCTTTATAAGTATCGAAAGGCGACAGAAGAATATTTTTCTTATGAAACTTGGTCGCAGGAACTCGATATTAAAAATCGCTCGTTCTTAAGGCAGATAGTAATCGGCAAACGTTCCCTGACGAGTGAAACGACAAAACTGCTCTGTGATCGCATGGGCTTCTATGGGATCGATCGTGAGTACTTTCAACTTTTAGTGCTCTATTCAAAAAGTAGCACGCAAGAGCAGCGTAATCTCTATGGTCGCAAACTGATGCAGTTGATTAAAACCGATCACGAACAAACTGAGATTGAAAATTACTACGAGCTTATTTCCACGCCGCTTTATCCAAAAATTCTAACGCTTTTGACGTTCAAAGATATTCGTAAGGACAGGGAATCTATAGCACGCTTGTTGAATACCGAAGCTAAGGAAATCGAAGCGGGGCTGGGTGTTTTAGATAATTTGAAGCTCATCTGTTTTAATGAGGAATCTCAAGAATGGCAGTCGACGGAAAAATCTGTGAAAGTCCCGGATCAAATTGGGGATGCCGCTTTGTTGGATTATCATTCTAAAAGCTTGCAAGAGGCTATTGCAGCCAAGAGTCTTCCGAAGGATCAACGTCGTTACAAAGCATTGTTGTTACCTTTGAATCACAGCGAATTTGCAGAGTTTTTGGAAGACTTGCAGGGGTTTGTTAAGCAGTCCTTGAAGAAATTTGATACGGATGATTTACGCACAAGAAAACTACATCAAGTGAATTTCAATATTTATGCAGTTTCTGAAGAGCCTGAATATACCTCAGAGATGGAAATCTCTGAGGTATAAGATCTAAATACACTGTCCAGGGAGCATGGAGCTTAGAAGGCGGCCAAGCAAGGCACCATTGCTATCAAAAGCTTCCAACAAAACTGCGCCACCAAATTTATTTGTGTTGCTGTCGCCTTCAAGGTCGTAAGCAATGACTTTCGTCACTTGAGAAAGATCAAAAGACAAATTGATAACCCCAGGGAGGGCATCCATCATTTGTTTAAAAGACATCAGACGAAGTTCCCCATCATTCAGCTTGCTGAACTCCGGACCATCGGTGTCCATCGTCAGAATGTTTTTGCCAATCTGGTATTCGATGGGTTGAATGCTTGAGTTGTAAGTGGCTCCGTTGACATTGGCAGAAAGCTTGCCATTCTCTTTTAGCTTCAGCTCTACAGTGACAGAGGAATCTTCGTTTAAGAGATTTGAGATGTCAGTGCGACATTTGATGACCACAGATCCAGAACCAATTTCAGTTGTTCCCGCGAACGCAGATGAGCTGACAAGAAGAGCACCAGTTAGAATGAATGTTAAATACGTTTTCATTACGTTGTCCTTTTTAGTTGACCAAAGAGCGCGCCGGAGCGGAATGCTTTGATTTAAGGACCATAATGTAAGTAAAAGCCGAAGGCCAGATGAGGGCGAATGGTGGTAAAAAAGAAAAGGTGTGAGCAATGCTGCTCACACCTTTTAGATAAATCTATTCAGACCAAAGAGTGCGAACTTCAAGAATATTGCATTCGCTGTCTACAGTGACTTGGTAAGCGGCATCACCACCGTAATAGTTTGTACGGATAGAATAAGCGCGATCGCCATTTTCAAGCTGAGCTTGAAGTTGAGGTCTTTGAGTTTGTTGTCCTTGCGCGCGGAAGTAGTTTTCAACTTTGTTTGAGCAAGAATCAGCAGCAAATCCTTTTACAGAACTAAGAGCGATAAGGGCAAATACAAAAGCT
>JBJTMR010000308.1:0-10885 GCA_046070625.1 Bdellovibrio sp.
AATCGCTATAACAAATTCTCCAAAACACCACGGGGTGGTAGTTAAGTTGGTTATAACGTCCGCCTGTCACGCGGAAGGCCGCGGGTTCGAGTCCCGTCCACCCCGCCATTTTTTCTCTGAAAACATGGCTGACCCCAAAAAGTTTTGGAAAGAATGACCGAGATGATTCTCGGTTTTTTTATGTCTGAAGTATAAATAATATTTAGATTACTACGGATGGATCTTCTTCTTCATTTTGTAGTTTACAATTTGATAGCCCAAGTCCTTATTTAAATTCTGCATTTTTGTGTTGTCGGCATGAACCCAGGTGTAAATGTGATCAAGGGCGTTCTCTTTCGCCCAAATCTCGCCTCGTCGTTTTATTTCAGTTGCGATACCTTGGTTTCTACACTCTGGTGCTACCCATAGGGTATAAATGCTGCCCGCGAAGCGATTGAAGTAAGGTGTTCTCTTTATGATGTGATAGGCAACGATTTCATTTTTAGTATTTACTCCAACTTCACAGAAATCATCGGGAGTAAATTTCTCTAGAGCCTTAAGCATTTTATCTATGGCTTCTACATCAGTGGAAAAATCACGATCAAATAGCGCAGGAACTCCCACGTCATTTTTTGCAATGAAAAAAAGTTCGTCTCGATTTGTGAAATCTATTTGTCGAAAAGTAGTTTCCATAAATAATCCACGCTATTCGGGTTAGGCAAGTCGGGCACTTAATTCTACATAAACAGCATCAGCTAAGGCCAGGCTGCGATTGACAGTTTCTCTGTCGATAACAACATCTAAGCCTTGTGCATCTGGATAGCGAATGGCTACGGCATATTTAGAAAGAATTTTTGAAGCATCTAGGAGTTTCGCAAGTTCGCCATCTACCTTGGCGATCGAAAGTAATAGCTCGCCTATATCGTGAGTTTTACCAAATGGTTCTTTATGAAACGTCAGAAAGGCCTTGATGGATTTTTCAACGGATTGCTGACAGTGAAAAACAATTTCGTCAAAAAATTGTTCTTCTAGTGTAAGGGCGGCCTTTGAAAAGCGTAGATCACGACCAGCCTTCTTAAGCCAAAGATCAACCATCTTTGACTTAGCCAAGATCTAACTCCCTGCCTTCACGTAAAGCAACTTCTGGGATGGAGCTGAACTCATCCTTCCAGTCATTGAATTCACCTGCGGAATAAAAAAATACGTCGGCCGTTACGCCAAGAGGGTAAAGCAGGTCGGATGCTCGTTGCATTCTTTCGACTTTTGGAAGCGACGAAACGGCATCAATCAAAACTAAGTCGTAATCGCTGTTAGAATTGTGATCGCCACGGGCGCGTGATCCAAAAAGTATAATTCTTTTTGGGCAGAACTCATCCTTTAGGATCTGGATTATATTTTGGATTTTATCGTCTGCCGTACCCATACCTAAAAATATAGGATGTAGTTTCTTGGTGAGTCATCAATACATTTGCTGACGCTTGTTGTCGGGGTGGCGGAACGTGCGAGTGCAGGCCCTTAAACAAAATTTCGCGTCTTTTTTGCTAGCGAACATTTAATAATTAAAGGCTAAGTCAACCCGGGGGCAGGGTGCCAGAAAGTGGTTCATATCAACCATATTCTGGTAGATGTGATTTTTCCGGCCTTCTTGTTGGTCATTTAATAGGTATTGGAAGAAGGCCGCGGGTCCGAGTCCAGTCCACCCCCGCTATTTTTTTCTCTGAAAACATGGCCAAAATCACCGAAGCATAGTCTTCGGTTTTTTATGCCTAAAATTTGAGAGTTTGACACTTCTTTACTTTTTCTTCACCATCAAGACTCCAACCAACAAAGGAGGACTGTATGTATTTTACTTTTTCGACTTCGACGTCTTCCTTGATCACGCTTTAAGCCTGAATAACGAAGACTCCATATTTTCAATTTAAAATATAACTGGAGTTCTAATGAATTCATTTCGTTTTGAGTTTGAAGATCTAGCATCCTCAAACAAAGCTATTGTTGCGACAGAACAACTCGAACAAAATACGTGGGCGATTAAGTACAATAAGCCGCAATTCTTATTTGCGGCGATTGTTTGGGAGGATCTTTTTGCTTCGGCATTTAAGAAAGCATCCGAAAATGGTGCCACTAAGATAGTGGTTCGACTTAGAACTGACTACGAGCATTCTAAATTTTCAAATATCTTATCTAGGCTCAACTTTAAAGTTGAAGACTCTCGAGTCGAATTCAGATCTGAGGTAAGTGAGCTACCGGGCAGCGAGGACTCTCCATTGTCTTGGAAATCCTGTACTGAACTGAAATGGTCCGAAGACGACCTAGCAAAGTTCGTGGTCCGAGTTACTGAGAGTTCTCTTTATTCTCAAAGTCTTGCCTCCGCGCCTGGGTTCATTTCGGATTGGGTTCACCATGATGAGCTCTCTCATGGAATGGATTGCATTCATATTGGATGGATCGAAAATCGACCTGCGGCAATATGTGTGGCACAGGTTGAGAGAGAAACAGGCTGGTCAAGACTAGCATATATGGGCTTGATGCCAGAGCATCGAGGTAGGCAACTGGGACAATGGGTGCATCGTCATGGATTTACAATGCTCAAGTCGCAAGGAGGAGTTGAGTATGTCGGAGGAACAAGTGCAGCCAACAAACCGATGATCGATCTTTTTCTTAAGCATCGCTGTGAGAAGCTGTGGACACTAGAAGAGTGGGTTTACTGTCAAGCTGACTGAGACCAGCTGGGACCTGCCAGATTATGGCAGGTCTCTTCTTAGAGTTCTAAACTCGTCCCATATGGCCCGCCATTTTTTCTCTGAAAAATATGGCCAAATCACCGAAGCTGAGTCTTCGGTTTTTTTATGCCTAAAATCCACTGTCAGAGTAGCCGCGTCTTAAAGACCTTTAAGTTCATTTCGTGGACATGGTTTTTTAGAGCCTAAGGCGACATCATAGCATTGGCCTTGGTCATTCCAGATGGCTTGATAATTAAGAACCTGACCATTTCCGTGGAAGGTTCCTAATCCAGGAAAGGTATATTTGTCATCTGATTTTTTTGGTTCCCCAACTAATGGCGAAAATGAACCAATATGAACAACCTTTGAATTACTTAGAATCTTATTGGTGGCATTCAGAATTTCAAAGCAGTATGTCTTTTCCAACACCGGTTCGACAATTAACGTTAAGACTGATTTTTTGTCGTCGAGAATATGCATCATAAATCCGTAAGGATCCTTGGCCTCGCCATCATACCCATCTTGATACTCGCATTGGACAAGAATCCTATTAGTTGAAGTAACAATCTCTGTTCCCACGTTAGTTAGCTGGCGAGAAGTGTATGTCGATGTTGCACATCCTGTTAATAAAAGGACAACATAAAGTATATTATTTCTTTTTGAGTAAAGCATAGGTGTTCCTGTATTTTTCCAGGGCTGAGTTTTTATAATGACTTTTACTTTTTAACAGACCTTTGTATTCAAGAATGATTTCTTCGTTGGTGGGTGCTCGGCCTAACTTGGCCATTGCCCTCTCGCGCTTCCAGGCAAGCCATCGGATACCCATAGGAATTGCTATGTCGGGATTTTCTAAATCCTTTTGACGAATTTTTCCGAAAATGAATTCTTTAACTTCGCCTTCTGGGTTCTGTAGAATCTTGAGAGTGCTTTTGGTGATTTGCGCGATCCCAATGGCAACGTCTGTTTTTGTTAAGGTATTAAAGCTTGATTCACTTGCGATGAGGGCTTTCACAACATTCGGTTCAAGTGGCGGAACTATTTTAAACTTTTTATTAAAGTAGTCCGTCCAAACTGCGATTTGCTCGTCGAATTTGTCAGCTTTCTCTTTATATTCCGGAAGTTTTCCAGATGTGGGATAGACAATATTCTTTCGGTCATATTCAGAGAAAATGCGTTGTATCTCACTTGGATCTAAATAAGTGCCGGGAACTCTGCGTAAGTGCTGATCTACAATCGTTATGCCTTTTGGATTTTTGGGACTGGGTTTCACTCGCCTTTTGTGTTCGTGAACGGTGGTGACTTTTTTTCCGGGTGCTTTAGGCATGCATGAAGTAAATCACAGTCTGATTATAAAGACAAATTACAAGCCGGAGCTCTTCTTAAGAATTCGTGACACTTGGCTTTGTCGGACCTCTTGCAGTTCTGAAAGAGGTCCGGCTATTTCAGTCACCCTATCGGGTTACCGTCTCCAAGATAGGCGGCGTTGCTTTTTTATCCAGGTCCGCGGCGTAGACGACGTGGAACCCTCTGTTACTGTGCCTGTAGAAGGTGGCGGTGCTGTTTCCGTTACAGGGGCAGTTGGAGTCGGAGAGGTCGCAGGCGTCTGGGAATTAGCAGGAGTCTGAGAAGCCACAGGAGTCTCCATGACTGGAGGAGTCTCTGATGCCACAGGAGTTTCTGCAACAGAACTCGCAGCCCCATATAAGCCCACACAGCCTGAGATATCATCCGCACGCAAAGTCAGAAGATATTGAACGTCATGATAAGGATTCGCGTACATGATCGACTCACTCACGTCAGAGTGTTTCAATCCTAACATGTGCCCCAATTCGTGATTTACGACTGCCGACAACGTTGTTGTGTCTCGTATATCGCGGGCGTTCAAATTAATATCAGATTCTGAAATCGACATGGCGGGTGTTCTGCCATAAATCGACATAAAGGTAATGCCAGTTGCGCCGTTAGCACCTCCCCACCCAATGACATTCGTAGTGTCCCGTGGCCCGCCCTCAGAGCTTTTGTCCGTTTCACCCATATAGTTAAATTTAACATTACAGTATGAGGACCAATAACTCATGCTTTGCTGAATAGTCGCCAGTGCAGCAGAACTTAGAGAGGAGGGAGCTCCGGATGGGTTGTAGTACCAATTTATCGCGCCACTTTTCCAACGAGGAGCGTTCGTCGGATCAGAGGAGCCATCGTAATATACTTTGTTAACACTTATTGATGGAAGATCTCCTTCAGGAGTATAAATGGTGACAACGTGGTCGCCATCCGCAACTTGAGATACCAAGGCACTGCTCTGGCGGCTAAGGCTTGCGGTATCTTCAGTAGCTTTTTGGGGAGCGCAGTTATTAATGCTAATTAGTAAAATACTGGCGCCGACTGTCTGTAGAGACTCCTTAAAGTACGTTTTTAATCGCATCAGTTCCCCCGAATGAATGTATAGGATGATGAGTGCAATATTCGTGTTCCGGGAAAAAATTATTTATAGCGAGCCTAATTGAACTCAGTCTAATAAATTGACTAAGGAGTCTTAAGGTCGTCTAGAACTTCTGCAGATCAGAATGAGACCGCATTCTGAGTTGGTTACTCTTTCTAATGTGTCGAGCAATATAATCCTTTTCATGCGGATTTTTATTCAGAATGAGGTTTGAAGCTCTTGGTATTGTGGACTGTTTTTACAATACAAATGCATTCGTACTTTTGTAGTGGTCATGAAAAGGGCTTAGTAAGGAAGCCCTTTTTTATTTTTCGCGCAGCTTGTTAGCAGGAACTGCTGCAGGTATACGGTTGGGGGAAGTAACTGGCTTGCCGGAAGCAATAGCGTCCATCGTGGGTATCATGTATGAATAGTAATTTGGATCGATATCTTTGTTGTTCTTTGCTTTTTCAATAAAGCTCAGAGCTCGTTGCGCCATCTGTGCATCTTTATTTTGAATAGCTTTGATATAATACATCATGGCCATACCTAACAAACATTTTTGATTGTAGGGGGAATGTACGAGACCTTTTGAGTATAGTTCTTCAGCGGAACGTTCTGCGTTCTCTATTTCCAGAGGACTGCGATTACCTTTTTTGATATAAATGCTTTGGGCTTTGTCTGCATATGCATCAGCTAGCATCGTTTTGCCTACACCATATGAATTTATCTTCAGCATTTCTTCGCCCGTGGCGATGGCTTCGTCCCATTTTTTATGACTTGATAGGATCGACATGTAATGGCCAGTTGCCCATGTGTTTTCTGGATTAGCTTGTATGCCTACTTTATAATACATTAAGGCTTTTTCTAGTTCATTATTTTGTAATAGCATTTCTGCCATGCCAAGTGCGGCATGTGCTTTTTGAAGGTTCGTTTTAGCTAAATCGTATGCTTTTGTATATGAGCCGAGAGAAGCCTTGTAGTTTTCCATTTCCTTCGCAACTTGGCCTCCGAGATAGTAAAGTTCATGGTTTTTCGCTGATCCCGCCCAAGCTTTCGAGAAAGCTTCAGACATCTTTTGTTTGTCTTTTCTTAGAAGCCAAGACCAAGTTTTTTGTTGAAGAAGTTCTTGATCTTGCGGTTGGTCCTTTTCGACGATCGCTAGGGTCACATCGGATTCGTCGTAGTATTCAGTCGCGTCTACCATGTTGTTCTTATATCCTACACGGCGTAGAGCTCGGGCTTTGGCTATCAAAAGATTCTTGTTGTTAGGTTCTTTTTGTAATAACTGTTCAGCGATATGTAGTGCATAACGGGAATTCAAAATTGACTTAGGGCCCCAAACATCGAGAGCTGCTTTTATCTTCTCAAAAGTATAGTCTTTCAGTCTTGTCTGTAGTGTTTCACCCGTTGGAATTTTCTTAACTTCAATTGAGGCAATATCATTGCAGTCCCGAACATCACCTACAGCCATTTGAAACTTGTCGGAATTTGCATCTTCCGCGGTTAAGGCTGTTTTTTTGAATTCAAGATGCTCGTCGATTCTAAAGCCATCGTCTTCTTTGATTAGCTTTCGTCTTAACGTAAACCACGGGGTTAAAATTGTGCATCCCTCGTTATAACCGACAAAATCGTATCCTTTTACGCGGGTAGAATTTTTTTCTTCAAACATTGATTCAAGATTTACATCGGTTACTCGTCGGTTGCCGACAATTCCCAGAGTCATCAAGGTCGCAGCTAGCGGAATAGAGAGATAAGTTTTACCTTCGTGTTGGGAAAGTAAGCGTTCACCGATAGATTTTTGCTTTCCTTTAATTGCTCTTCCGATGCGAGACTTTAGGTCCACGCCTTCATAGAGGCTTTTGGCTTCTTGAAAGTTTGTTCGCAAATAAGTCATTAGGACTTTCTGTCCTGTTTCTTCATTCTTCATGAATGAGTATTGGACCACAGCCTTTGCATAGTCCCCGGTTAGTTCAAATTCTGTCGTTGTTTGAGCCGTATTATCATCATTTAATGTTATTTGTTTTAAGAAAGAAGCTTTGCTTTCTCCTAGGGCAGGATAGGGGATTTTCTCCAGAGCTGAGCTTTTCTTGGAGACTTCAAGTGCATAAGATCCAGCAATGTCAGAAAAGATATAACCGGAATTACTAACTATGTTTGTTGGATCAACCCAAAGTATTTTGTCTCCATCTGTTACTTTAACGATGGCGTGATTGAACATTGAGTTTGTGACAAGATCGGTAGAAATTGGTTCCACTGTGATGTAGGGTTTTCCTGATCCTGCGGAAGACCTCTTAACTATAGCAATAGCAGCCGTAATTCCTAGTTTTCGTAGCATGGCCGTCGTTGCGAGCGCAAAGTCTTTACAGTCTCCTGTTTTAAGTTGGCCAATTTCATTGAGACTTCTGGGAATATACAGCTTTTCATAACTTGTCCAATCTCCCGAATACGTCATGATTGTGGACAGTTCTGAGGTCACCGTATCAATCTTTGCGGTCACCGTACTTTCTTTTGTTGCTTTTTCAATTATCTTTTTAAAAGCGGGGGGGAGTGTTCTTTCGTTCAGTATTTTTTCATATTTTGCGGCAATCGGCGTGATGAATGTATTCCAGTTATTCATAGTACTCACGTCAACCATTGTGGATGTATCTGTATTAAGTATGGCATTGTTTTCCATAGGAAACTTGAAAAGTGGTTTTGTTTGCTCTAGTTCGAAAACATAATACTTGCCGTCTTTGTATTCTTTCGTAGCGAGGACCTTCCAAGGATCTCTAACTTTGGTGTAAAGAGGGAGGATTGACCGAATTTTCGTTTTGCTGTTTTTCTCTAGGGATTGAATGCCAAAGCTGTAGCTTGCCGAATAGAAGCCCTTGACTCGATTTTTCTTTTCTTTAATACGAACGGTATATTTGGTGACTGATCCTATTTTGATGTTATTAAATGGAATGACCATTTCCTTAAAGTGATTCAATCCGCCGTTAGGGCCAGTAGCTGTTCTAATTGTAACGTCTTTTCGATTTACAAATGATTCAACGCCATCAGTAATACTTGATGCGCGGACAAACTCAACCGTCATGGCGTCAGGAATTATACTTACGGTTTGTAGAACCAACTGATTTCGACCTTGCTCATTAAGAACTTTTTGTTCGAGCTCTTGAGTGGTGGTAGCAAGTCCGTCTTTGTCGATGGTAGACTCGTCATAATTTCTTTCAACACTGAAAGGCGCTAGATTTTCAGGAGCCCACTCAGCTTGTGTAATCGAACTTATCACCAAAAAGAGAAAAAATATAAACTTATAGTTGTTCATAAGACATTGATCGGAACGTACGGACTCAAACTTAACAGAGTTTAGTTTTCTTTGACGTGAAATTTCGTATGAGAAGGAAGCTTTGTCCTTTTCTTAACAACCTGAGGTGGTGATCGCTACCTTAAGATAATAGTCAGTTTCTGACCGCATAGCGGGTCGCCAGAGATTTCCCTAAACCTTTGTCCTACGACTTGAGAACCGTTTTTCAATCTTAAGAAGTCATCGCACCGTTGTTTAGCATAGCATGTTCTTTCGGGGTTATGGCCAGAGGAGAACTCGGTGCAGCGGACTTTCTTGATAATCTTACTCTTTATGTTCACATCCAGTGTTGGATACACTGCGCGCGCAAAGCATTCTGATTTGCTTGCCGCTGATCAAGAGTGGATTCGAAAGCAAATGCGCCGGATTGGATTTTCGAATTCTTTCACGGAAGAGTCAGTCAAGCACTACGAACCCCAGAGCTTTGCGACAGTTGTGAAGTTAAACCTTTTAGGATTCTTGCAGTCCTCTGGCGCGCATTTGACGGAATTGGATTCCAAGGCGATTCAAAAATCGACAGAGTTCATTAAAGACAACGAAGAAGCATTCCATGCGGCAGAAAAGAAATTTATGGTTCCGGCGGAGGTCGTGTCTTCTCTTTTGTGGATCGAAACTCGCCACGGGGATGATATGGGAACCTTTCATATTGTCAGCGTCTATTTACATTTACTACAAGCAAAGCGACCGAAAAATCTTGCCCATCTAACGAAGCTAGCACTTCTTAAAAATAAAGAAGTTAAAAAATATAAAACGTCTAAAGAAGTTCGCAAGCTCATGAGCACGCGCTCAATCAGTAAATCCAAATGGGCTGAAGAACAATTGATTGCTTTGGCTCAAATACGAAAGAAAAAGCACTTAGACCTCATAGGTCTGCGGGGGTCCTATGCAGGGGCGTTTGGTCTGCCGCAGTTTATTCCCTCGAGCTATCGTGACTATGCTGAAGCTTTGATTCCTGGGGCAACCCCGAATATTACTAAAGCCAATGATGCCATTATGAGTGTTGCCAATTACCTTCATAAAAGCGGGTGGCAAATAAACGATCAAGAGGCGCAAGTAGCCGCTTTGATGAAGTACAATAATAGCAGTGACTATGCCAACGGGATCCTAAACATCTCGGAAAAAGTGAGCAAAAAAAAGGACTTCTGATGAAGTCCTTTTTTTTGATTTCTAGTTTTTTAAATTCACCGTTTGATGCGCACTCTCAACCACATAATCCATGCCGTTAGACTTTACATGTCCCGTGAACCAAATCTCATAGGGGCCATTTGGTACTAAGTTTGTTCTCCAGCCCATCGTCATCTTTGGTGGCACGATCGCCGCAGAGCGAACTTGGTCTTTACCATCTGGACCCACATGGTGGAACTCTATCGAACTCAAGGGTACTGAGTTGGAAGATGTTGAGATCTCTACTTCAATGCGGCCCTTTAGCGGTTTAGACAGATTCGTGCCATTGGTACCCGTGTAGGTGATATTTATAGTGGGCTGTTGGTTGACCACATAAAAGAAATGTCTTCCGGAAGATCCCATTGTTTCGCCGCGATTATTCATTGCAAAAACTTGAACTTCATAACGACCATCGGGCAAGGAACTGATATCGAGGTCCTGTGCGCAGTCAGCGGTGCAATTCAAGTTCGCAATGGCTTGGTTTTGGCTATTATAAATAGCCACAGCTAAAGAATCTGTGGAAGTGAATGAAGACATCGCTTTCACAGGAACGGTTTTTGTAAAGTAAGAATAGTCGTTAGGTGATTCAACTGAAATACCTCCAGCTAAAGGCGGAAGGTTGTAAAACCAGGTTCTGTCACCGATCCCGGCGTGGTCTTCGTAGGAGACATACCCGAAACCATTTTCACCCCATTCTTGGCCCCAACTGTTGCGGATGATAAAGGCTTGTTTGGCATCATCGTAACCCACAATTGAAACAGCATGGCCGCCCAAAAATTCACCTGTGCTGTGCTTGTAAACACCACCGGCGTAAGCCATAAAGTCGGCGTAGACAAGCAGAGTTGTGACCAAGGGGCCCTTTTGCAATGCCATTTTGACAGCGTTGATATTGCGCAATCCACGTGTTGGCGTCTCATAGTCTGTAATTTTCACGCTTCTTTGGCTCGCATCCGGGCAGCTGGCGCGGCAAGCGACGTCTGCGCCAGTGGCTCCTGAAGAGTAGGGCATGCAGGCCTCGTCAGGGGCTCCAGATTTTTGTAAGAACTTGGCAGCAGATTCTGGAGTCCAACCCCAGTTACAGCTACCGCCCCCGCAAGAAAATAAATGTTGAGGTGAGAACTTCACATTGAAGTTCGGAAGCAACGACGAAATCTTGTACTGGGTTTCCAAAACCCCGATAGAAGCAAAAGCCACACAACTGCCGCAATTGGCTTGATCTAAAATTGGTGAAACCCAATTTTGACCATCTTT
>JBJTMR010000309.1:0-3089 GCA_046070625.1 Bdellovibrio sp.
CATGGATTTGTCTTTTTTGATTTGGTTTGGAAGTTGAAAAATACCTGTTACGAAAATAGATGCTTTCATCGCGTCCCCCTTGCGTTGTGAATTAGGGGTAAAGCAAGGAGGAAGCCAAGTTTATCTCAAGCAGAAACGGGGGAGAGCGGAAATCCTTAGACACCTGTTAGGTTTTTAACAACAGGCACGTAAAGCTAACAGGGTCCATGGTATTCGAAATGAACGACATTATAATGAATGCAACAATTTTGACTGATCCATTCTTCTGATCAGAGAAGGCAGCTCTAAAAAGTTCGACAGTGTTGTTTAACTTTCAGAAACAAGTTCGGCATTTCATTTTATCTGTAGTAATCCCGCGTGGAAAAGCCCCCTTAGGTTGTTAATCCCATTTGTCTGGCCGCTAAAGCGTTATGGGCCTGGCAGAGAACTCTCAGGTTTTTGATGTCATTTGTTCCACCCAAGGCAATGGGGTGGCGATGGTCTATTTCTAACTTATATTTGGAGCCGCATTTTCGTCGCGTCTTAGGGTTTTGATACTCGCAGCAATTGTTGGCTTTGGTTAAAAGTGCTCGTTTTGCATGAACGGAAATATACTGACGCGCTTTTGTTGGTGATTTATGTGCTGATGTATCTATGGTCGAAGTTGGTTCTCGTCCTGGAGGTTCTCGTTTGACGGGGCGGTTCTCCGTAGCGGCGGCGGAGTGCGTTGGTTGTCGTCCCATGAGTTTGGATTGGTTAAACTTTTTCGCAAGGGTTGCGATGACGTTGGATAAACTTCCATCAGGGCAAATATGGGACAGCAGGCTTTTGGCTTGTTCTAGCTCTGCAAATTGTTCCTTCGTTAAGGTAATTTCAAGTCTTACAGACTCATCCTGCTGTGGTTTGACTCGTTCATGAAGTTCAACAGGTAAATTCATTTCTAAAGACAAGGTTTTTTGAGTCTCAAAGGAGCTCTTATTTTCAAGCTTTGTTAAAACGCTTAAAGTCTGTTCGATAGAAAATGTTTCTCCATTCTTCGCACTTTCCTTTAAGCATTTTTGAACTTGAGTGAGCTGAGATAAATTCAAAGAGCCATCTTCAATTTTGTCAGCCACGGTGGGTAGCTGTTTTAAGAGGCGAGCGGATTGCAAACGGCGATAGGCCGCAGATTCAGAATAACCCAGGCCTTTAGTTAAATAGGAATACATCCCATCAAATCCCAGGTTCGCATACAGCTTGCGAGATTCAATTTCCGCAATATGCAATAACACCAAATGCATCACTTTGCGCTCAGTGCGAACAAGTTTTTGCATTCTCAAGATAAGTTCATCATTAGAAATATTTTGCAGTGCCATAGCTATTCTCCATTGGAGGTTCTGGAATGAGGTGACTATAGCACGGCTTTTTCGGAGTGATTTTTGGTGGTTTTTGAGTCATTTGCGCGACCCTTAGCTCATCGTCAAACAAACCGTCATTCGCTCATAAACGATCGTTGTGGAGAGATGATTCAATCAACGAGAAGGATCGAGGAAAATTAAATTAATGCCAGCAGAGAGGGAAATAGAAATACACAAATGTCCCTCAAGAGAAATTTCATTACAAACGACTTATCAACGCAAAGCTTCTTCGCTACGGAAAAATGCTAGTAATCAGGAGAGCCTGAAAATCTAATAACGAATCCCCTGCGCCCGAAAAGCTGCGGCTTCCACAAGTCCACCCAGTACCGAATGGAAATGCGCTTGTGTTTGCAGTTTTTCTTTCCCAAAGCGATTTTCTAGTTCCTTCTGAATAAAAGGAACTTTCGCGGTCCCGCCAGTTAAACAAACCAAATCAACCTGATCGGTGGTCATACCCGCCGAAGTCAGGCAGCGGTCCATGGCTTCAAAGATTTGAGTTTTAGTTTGTAGGGCCCAATCAATAAATTGCTGCGCACTAAAGCGTTGAGTGATTTCAAGACTCGGATAATCAAAAACAAAATCAGCTTCCGCAGACGCCGAAAGATCGCGTTTCGTTTTCTCAATACTTTCAAAGAACGGGAAGATTTGTTGGTCCTCAAGTAAGACAAACAATCTTTCGATGGCTTCTTTGTCGGCCAAAGTTAAAGAGCACTTTTTCACTTCGCGAATAAACTCGTAGGTGTCTCGTTCTTTAAGATGCACAATGTGCGCTGGATGATTCAGACGTTGAGAAACCGCTGGCGGCATATTCAAAACATTGCTGCTCATCGGAAGGCGATAGCGGGACTTTGCGCCAAAGTGTTCATTTAAACGGTGACTCATAAAGACGCTATCTAAGGCGTCGCCCGCGAGTGGGCAACCATCAATCGCCAAGACATCGCTGTTATCAAAGCCATCCGGACGCAGGCGAATCAGGGTGAAGTCCGAGGTCCCGCCGCCGAAGTCTCCGATCATGACGATTTTTTCTGAAGTGATTTGTTTGCGGTAATCAAATGCCGCTGCCAGTGGTTCGGGCACGAATTGGACTTCTTCAAAGCCCGCGAATTTTGCAGCCTTTTCCATGCGATGGAGGGCAAAACCATCGGCCACCGGGTCCATGGAGTATCTGGCAGGGCGACCGATGACGGCTTTCGTAACGGTCACGTCTAAGGATTTTTCTGCTCTCTTTTTAAGCTCTAATAAAAAGATCCCGACCATGTTTTCCAAGGTCACGATGCGATTGTCGATCACGGTGCCAAGATAGTTTTTATTGGGCAAATGGGACTTAAAGGAGCGGAAAAGACGGCCTTCCATGTCTTGTTCGATATATTGCTCTATGGCTTCGGTCCCGTAATAACATAAATCCGGGTTTGGAAAGTAAAGCAGAGTTCGCATCATAGTGGGGTCGGCCGCTTTTGCGTCTAGCGCCAGAGCTGGTAAAGTATTCCCGTTATGATAAGCTCCCACAAGAGAGTTTGAAGTACCGAAGTCGATGGCAAGAATTGTGTCAGACATTTTTAAAGTATACGATTGAGTTCATTGACGGTCTACAGAGATTATTTAGGAGAATGGTGTGAATAAAAAGGGACTCATTGAACATATTCGTGTGGAGCTAGAGAAAGATCTGGCGATTATGATGGAATCTCAAAAGACCACCGTCGAAGGTATGACCGG
>JBJTMR010000310.1:0-1607 GCA_046070625.1 Bdellovibrio sp.
TCATCTCGTTGGGATGAACTGGTTGCCCCAGCATGGACGAAAAACAAAATGGGCACGCACCAAGCCATCATTGATCACTTACGCGCTAAAGGCTCTTATCAGTCGCAGCTTTTCACAGCCACCAATGAGGCTGATCGCCTAGCTCAGGCTCATCTCCACAAGAAGTCTATCTTTAATCCTTAATTTCGATTTGCCTAACTTTTTTCCACACGACTGACAGATCGCGCAGCTCCCTGTAATGCTCTTACGATCTCAAAGAAAAACCGCTTCGACTGTGGCACGCTTGCAGTACATTCCTTTAAACCAGAGCCCTGTTGGCTGTCTCATTATGAGACGGTCTTTTAAGACGTCTCTGGTTTAAGGACATGTGATGTTTAAAAACCTAGGGAAGCGATCTCTGACATTACTCTTCAGCGTTTTGCTGTTCGTAATGCCATCCCATGGTGCCATTACTTACGCCTATTACAATCAACAACCCAAAATATCCCTCTGGAGCCTTAGAAAGCGCCCTCTTATCGTTTGGATTCACGGCTGTCGCCAGACAGAAAGAAAGTTTGTGGAGTTTTCCCAGATTGTTGAGAAGACGCAACTTTTGGACCCTCTTATTATTGCACCCGAAATTGAATCCGGTCTTAACCCGATGAAGTGCTGGAACTTTTTTTCCAAGGACATGAAAACCCGGGAAGGAAAGTTCATGACGATCATTGAGGAAATAAAGAAGCACATTGATTCTGGAGAGGTCGACCCGGAACGCGTCTTCGTCGGTGGATTTTCATCTGGAGCTGCCTTTGCCAACCACTTAGCTCTGTGCTTTCCGGACGTTTTTAAAGGCGCCCTGATACACTCCGGGGCTCCGTTCCAACTATCAAACGGCTTTAGTGCTGCCTCCGCGGAAAAAGGTGTTCATGAGGCTTTAAAGTGCGCAGAAAACGCGGGACCTCACAAACTTAAAACAATGCTTTATGTTCATGGAACTTTGGATCCAATATTACCTTTTTTCCTTGGTAAAAATGCCTTCAAGCAAAGTATTGCCTATTTCGACTATCAGGATGATGGCGTTCGAAATAATTCAGTCATTGAAAACACAAAAACGGCTGAAAATGAAACCGATGTGACCTTTTCGAACCAGGTTTCGACTCATTTCATTGAAATTTCTGGAATGTCCCATCGTTGGTCCGGCAGCAAGAGTGGATCTGCGTTTAGCTCCCCGAATACGCAGTCCGCTATAGATTCATTTTTGAAACTAACTTCTCAGTTAGATTAGCCGTAGGTAAGAGAATATTATGCGACATTTTTTAAATATTTTAATTTTATCGTTACTTTTGCTTCTAACTCAAAAGACTCTCGCTAGCTCTGCGAATCTTCTGTTGGCCCGTGACTTCAAAGCCGCGAAGATTCAATTTGGTCACGAGAAAAGACTCTATCACTACTTTAATGTCTATAATGAGCAGGCTCCCGAGACACAGCTTAAACTCCAATCGCCGTTCGGGCGCCAACAACTGATCCGCGAACGTATTCAATATGCGACAAATAAATTCTGGGCTCCAACTGCCAAGATCAATGGGTTGTTTGCAGGAGAAGGGCTGTACTTAGCTGTAGACCCCCTG
>JBJTMR010000311.1:0-40425 GCA_046070625.1 Bdellovibrio sp.
TTGCCGAATCAAAAATATCTATGTGAGATCGAATGGGGAGGAAGCTTGGACGGCTCTTCGTCAGAAGATTGTGGCCAAGCTCCCAGGGGAGGATATTCCACCGTCGACGGATCCAGCGCAGTCCGGTATAGAACCTAAAAAGGCGACGGCAGTCTTGTCGGAGATGGATATTTGGAATCGCAGTTTGTTTTCAGTTCGCTGCGATGTTTATTAAAGAGCGATCAGATCGATCGACTTCCAGGTAGGCTTTTTGTTTTTGTATTGTAAGCGTCCATAAAGAGAGAGGCTGCGATCTGTTTTGCTTCGAATAAGATAGCGAAGGGCCTCGATGTATTCGATGTTCCAATCTGTTGGATTGAGGCCGAACTTGCATAAATCAGTTTGAAGCTTTTGAACTGTCACAGAGTTTTTTTTCATAAATAAATCCTTTAAAAATATGTTTTTAAATTTGTCGAAGTGACCCAATAGCAAGAGCCTTGCCGCCGGTTGTTTGCGGTGAGAAGGAAATAAACGACAGCTGAGCAGTGGATTGCCTTGAGTTGTCTTTAAGGGTGGTCTAGCGTCTTGGATATGAGACGAAACAGATTTTTAGGATATCTATTGGTTCAGTTCGTAGTGATTGTGGCGGTGATGGTCATCTTTAGAACCATCGAAGAAAGGCAGATTGCTGCAACCGTGGCAGGTTGTTTATTTGTTGTGATGCCAGTGGGATTGATGTTTTGGGAATACAAACGGGCAAGAGTTGATGAAACCATTTGGTTCGTCACTGTTTTGCAGTTTTGGACAGTGTTTGCTTTGCCTATTTTGGGAATGCGCCTGTTGAATTGGGGTGTTCCCTTTGAAAGTTTATCTTTTTTAGGGATGTCTGGTCCTGCGCTGCATTATTGGTCCAGTAAAAGTTACATGGTGATGATGGCTGTAACCGCGATTCGTTGGTGGAAACTTTCGAGAAAAAGCCAATAAATGACCCAGACGATTGTCTAGAAATGGGTGAAAACGCAAAAAGCCGGTCAATGACCGGCTTTTTTTCTTCCCCAAAAGGAACCTCTATTCAAATCTGATCTATTAGATCTCGAAAGGAACTGGAGAAATGGCTTCAGCTCTAGAGAAAGTGTCGAAAGAGTCTGTGCCAGAAGGCAACAAAGCCAAATTACGAGACTTCTTAACTGCAGCAGCAACGCGTTTTTGTTGTGCTACTGACAATTTAGAGATGCGAGAAGGAGTGATTTTGCCACCATCGCCGATAAAACGAGTCAAAGAAGCTGGGTCTTTGTAATCGAATACGTGGTCGCCAGAGAATTCTTGTCTATATTTGCTACGAGTTGTCTTTTTCATGAGTGCCTCTTTTTTGAGTTCCTTTTGGTTAGCGAGTTATTGTGTGTACAAGAAAAAAGAGTTGCCATCAAGTGTCTTTTTACTTTATATGGTTGTTTCTTGTTTGCGGCGTCCCTATTGGTTTTTGGTGAAAAAATCTCTACAGGGCCCGTTAGACCCGGACTTGTAGCTAGTAGGAGCTTAGCATGAGCAAATGTGAAATTACTGGAAAAGGCCCTGTTGTAAAAAACTTGGTATCTCACTCCAACATCAAAACTAAATCAACTGCACAACCAAATGTTCAGAAAAAACGCATCTTTAGCCGCGTTTTGAACTCTATGGTTCGTCTTAACATTGCGACCAGCGCACTTCGCGATATGGAGCATATTGGTGGTTTTGATAACTACATCCTTAACTCAAAAGACGCGACTCTTTCAAAAAGAGCGATGGCAGTTAAGATGAGAATCAAAAAGAAAATCAGCAATAAGAACTAATTAAGAGGCCTCACATGAAATTGAAAATCAAAAAAGGCGCGACTGTACAAGTTATCACTGGCTCTGACAAAGGTAAGAAGGGCACAGTTTTGGCTGTTGACGCTAACAATATGAAAATCCTAGTTCAAGGTGTGAAAGTACAAACACACTACGATAAAAAAGACGGTCTTCTTAAAAAAGAAGGTTTCATCGATTACTCAAATGTGAAATTGGTTGAAGCTGCTACTAAAGAAAAGAAGACTTCTAAAAAAGCAACCAAACAAAAGTCCGCATAGGCAAATCCTTCCCAGGACAAAGCCTAAATTTGGTCTCATTGGTGAGCTCTTCGTTTTAGTCTCCTACATAGCTGCGTAAGATTAAAGTTGGGTTTGTGTAAATAACATGAACCCCAACTTGCAAACAGGAGAGCAGCTTGAAAAGAGACCAAATCTCTGTGGAATATCGTAAAAAAGCACTGGTCGCGACCGCGATGACAGTGCTTTTTTTTTCGTCGTTGGCGAGTGCTGAAATCGGCGAATCTCTGGTGCTGTGCAAGCACAACAAAATGGTTAGAACATTGCGTGTGGAAGTGGAGTCGGATCAAAAGTGCCGAGCTATTTACACAAAACAAGGTGTCGATCAAACGATTGGCTCTGCGCAGTATCTTAATTCTTGTGTGGAAATTGTGGCGGGAGTTCGCAAGACTCTTGAAGAGGCAAAATGGAATTGCCGCGATGTTAAAGAATCGCGTATTTCAACTGTGAATATCATCACAGAGTAGTGCGCGGATAGCTGTTAGGGGTTTCTATGAGTTCAGAATTGGTAATTGCGGCGGCGCAAATGACGTCCATCGATGACACCGATGCCAATCTGATGCAAATGGAAGCTTTGTTGGAAGCTATCTTTACGTCCAACAAGCCACGTCTTGTTGGATTTCCTGAAAACTGTCTCTATATGCGAGTGAAAGAAGGAGAGAAAATCCAAGGGTTTTCTCTTGAAGACAGCGTTTTTGTTCGCCTGTCAGAGCTTGCAAAAAAATATGACACTCATCTTCATTTAGGTTCCGTGCCTTTGCATATCGAAGGTCACCTTTATAACTCTTCCGTATTGATTACTCCGCGAGGAGAAGTTCGTCCAACTTATCAGAAGTTGCATCTGTTCGACATTCAGTTGGAAGGACAGAAACCTATTCGTGAATCTGATGTCTTCCGTCATGGACAGCGTCCTTCAGTCATTGATGTTGATGGGTGGAAAATTGGCGAAACGATCTGTTATGATGTCCGTTTTGCAGAGTTATTTTCTCAGTACGCGCGAAAAGAAGTGGATCTGATTTTAGTGCCAGCGGCTTTCTTGGTGAAAACCGGAGAAGCGCATTGGGAGATCCTATTGCGCGCTCGTGCCATCGAAAGTCAGGCGTATCTAATGGCCAGTGCGCAAGGCGGAACACACGTAAGTGCGAATGGTGGTGGCATGAGGGAAACCTACGGCCACAGTTTGATTGTTGACCCTTGGGGCTCAGTTTTGGGCCAGGTGGAAAAGCGGTCTGTGGGTTACTCGATTGTGAAGCTGACAAAGGACCGTATTGAGGGCGTCCGTCGCCAGATTCCGATGAAGTTTCATCGCCGTCTTCCTGTTGCCTAAATCCAGAAAGTTCTGCACTATTTCTAATGACATCTTTCTCAATTAGTTTTTAAATGCGCACCTAGCGCAGGGGTGGGGTTGTTTATGATCCGCATTTTCTTGGTTTTAGTTTTGATCTCGTCGGCAGTAAGCATCAAAGCTTTCGCTGGTGACGAGGGCTATGACGAGGCTAAAGAGGCTGAAATCGCTCAAAAGGCGAAGAAGCGTCTTTATTCTGGCGGTCGTGACGAGGGAGACCTTAAGGTACAAGCACAGGTGGCAACGCCAGCTCGTAAGTTCGCGCCTCAAGCTGAAATCAAAAACGAAGAGCCCGCTGAGGAATAGTCTGTCGGACCGGCAGAACTGAAATGCCAGGAGGCGTGGAAGTTGAAGCCCGACAACAGCCGGCAGAGCTGGAACGCCGGTAGGCGTGGAAGCTGAAGCAGTATTTAGTTAGGAGACTTACATGACTTATGATCATTTACCTGAAGGCGTTACTCGCGAAACTATGGACGTTGACGTTCTTATCGTTGGCGGGGGATCTGCGGGCCTTTCGTGTGCCTTGCATTTGCAAAACCAAATTCAACAACACAATGAAGCCATTGCTTCAGGAAAAAAACAGGGTCAGCCGATTCCTGAACAAATGATCGTGGTGATTGAAAAAGCTTCTGAGGTTGGCGCTCACAGTTTCTCGGGCGCGGTTTTGAACCCGAAGGCTTTACGTGAGTTGGTGCCAAACTTCTTGGATGAAGGTTGCCCGGTTGAATCAGCAGTTAAAAAAGATGCGGTTTATTACCTTGGATCTGATTATTCTTTCAAATTGCCTGTGACTCCTCCTCCGTTCCACAACGACGGAAATTACATTGTTTCTGCCAGCAAGTTGAATCGTTGGTTGGGAACGAAGTGTGAAGAAAAAGGTATCAATATCTTCCCAGGTTTCGCCGCGGTTGAAGCATTGTATGAAGGCAACAAAATCGTTGGTGTTCGTACGGGCGATAAAGGTCGTGATAAAAACGGCAACCCTAAAGCGAACTTTGAACCGGGTTTGATCTTGAAATCAAAAGTGACTATTTTTGCAGAAGGAACTCGTGGTTCTTTGTTCAAAAAAGTTTCTGAAAAGTTAAATCTTCGCGAAGGCAAAAATCCTGAAGTATTCGAAGAAGGCGTTAAAGAAATCATTCAAATGCCCAAAGGAACTGTAGAGGCGGGTCAAGTGATCCACACTATGGGTTTCCCTTTGTCTAAATCTATCGGTGGTACTTTTATTTACACATTGCCGGATGATAAAATCATCGTCGGGTTGGTGGCGTACCTTGATACGAACGATCCTTTGTTGGATCCACATCGTGAATTGCAAAAATTGAAAACTCACCCGTTCATGCAGAATATGCTTAAGGGCGGAAAAGTGATCGCTTATGGTGGTAAGACTTTGCCTGCGGGTGGCTGGTACTCTATGCCGAAGCTTCATGGCGATGGCTGGATGGTTATCGGGGATTCTGCCAGCATGGTAGACGTACAAAAGCTTAAAGGTATCCATTTGGCGATGAAAGCCGGTATGTCGGCTGCGGAAACCATTATCGATGGTCTTGTGGCGGGTGCGGAGTTCACTGATTCCGTCACTAAGGGCTACGCAGATCGCATTGAAGCAAGCTTTGTTAAAAACGAGCTTTATAAGGTTCGTAACTTCCACCAGGCCTTGAGCAAGGGGATGATCGAGGGGATGCCTTTGATCGCCCTTCAAGAGATGACTGGTGGTCGTGGGCTGCAAGATCCTATGCCGATTGAGCACGTAGATGCCGCGACAACAGATAAAGTCGTCGATGTTTGGGGTCCTAATGGCTTTGAGGAGCAATTGGGCGAGCTGCCAAAGGCTGACGGTCAGCTTTTCTTTGATAAGCTTTCCAGCGTTTATTTGACGGGGACTATGCATGATGAGGACTCCCCAAATCACTTGATCCTGAAGGATGGGGATGTCTGTCGCTCCGTATGTGAGCCCCAGTATAAATCACCATGTAATCATTTCTGCCCGGCGTCGGTTTACGAGATGGTCCCGTCTACAAAAGAGGCAGGCAAGAAAGACCTACAAATCAATTATACGAACTGTATTCACTGTAAAACTTGTGATATTAAGTGCCCATTCGAAAATATCGAGTGGACGGTGCCAGAAGGTGGCGGCGGACCACAGTATCGCGAGGTTTAAACCCTTATAAGTATGAGGGTGGGGCCTTGAGGTATAGGAAGTTGGGCGTGGGACCTGGCTTCTTTAACCAACAGAAAGGACCCATCCCCATGGCAGAATTTTTTGCGTCAACAGCACGCGGCTTAGTAGACCCTCTTGAAATCGAACTTAAAGATCTTGGTCTAAAAATATTAGAAAAAACAGCGGGTGGCGTTTACTTTGAAAGCAACTGGGAAGGTTGTTACAAAGCGAACCTATGCTCTCGTTTAGCCAGCCGTATTTTGAAGCCCATCTTGGATTTCACGGCTTATCAGCCGGAAGAACTTTATAATCAAATTCTTCGTCACGACTTTACAAAATACATCAAACCAAACCAAACGATTTCCATCGACGTTTCTGTTAAAGAATCTAAAATGCGCGATCAACGTTTTATCGCGATGAAAATCAAAGACGCTGTGGTCGATCAATTCCGTGATAAATTTGGTGTTCGTCCTGACGTAGATAACTACAATCCAGCATTGCGTATCGTTGTTCGTTGCGTGAAAAATCAGTTCAACGTTTCCGTTGATACCACAGGTGAAAGTTTGTTCATGCGTGGCTATCGTCGTGAAGTGGGCGAAGCTCCGATGAAAGAAAACTTGGCCGCGGGCCTGGTGAAGCTTTCAGAGTGGGATGGCAAGTCCCCTATCGTGGATTTTATGTGCGGTTCTGGAACCTTCTTGATTGAAGCGGCGATGATGGCGAAAAATATCGCTCCCGGCATCAATCGTAAAAGATTTGGTTTCCAAAATCTCTTGAACTTTGAAAAAGAAGCTTGGGAAAACGTTGTTCAAGAAGCGTTGGATGCGGAAAAAGAAGAAATCGACTTCAAGTTCTATGGTTTTGATATCGACAATAAAGTTTTGAAATCAGCTAAAGAAAATGCTCGTGAAGCGGGTGTTGACGATGTGATTGAATTCAAAAAAGAATCAGTTGCAACTGTCGAGCCTCCAGTTGAAAAAGGCCTTGTGATCGTTAATCCTCCTTATGGGGCTCGTATTGGTGATGAAGATAATCTTCGTGACGTCTATCGTGACCTTGGTTTCACTTTGAAGCACAGATTCAAGGGGTGGGATGCGTGGATTCTTTCGGGGAACAAAGATTTGATTGCTGATTTAAGATTGAAATCAACCCGTAAGCATTTCGTATTCAATGGTAATATTGAGTGCCGCTTCCTTCGATATAGCATGTTCTAGAGTTGTATAAATGAAGCTATTTTTGCCAACACTTTTATTTATAGCGCCTTCTTTAGGGAGGGCTTCTATTACGAACATTCAGGATTACGGAAAAGTGACCTGTGGTTTTTATCAGGATCAAAGCCTGCTAGAGAAGTTTGAGGCGACCTTGATGACGATTTTTGTGGATAATATTCCCGCAAAATTTCAGCAAGTGCGATTTGAAGTGAAAGGTGTCCAAGTTCAATATCAAATTTTGATTGAACAAACGGCCACAACGACGACTGATGGAAGTATTCAGCTTTTGCAGAACCTAAAGATTGATACGAACGAAACGACGTTGGATGTCCCAGCCAAAGACCTTGGGCAGATTCAAACTAAGAATGGCAACTATCAAGTAAAGTGCTTAGTTAAAAAGATAGATTAGTGAATAACCAGAGTGCAAAAAATAAAAAAGGGAGACGGTATGTCTCCCTTTTTTATTTTGATGCGCTGTAGACGCAAAAAACAACCAGGCACCTTTAGAAAGGTTTGGTGATGGCTAGGTAGGCCGCTGTTGTGCCTAGGCCAAGGAGTAAGACTGCTACGGGCCAGCCGATGTAGCCTTTTCGTTTGACCACGGAAACGCCTGCGCCCATCAAGACCCAGATCCCTAGTTTACCATAAACCCAGCCTGGCATTTGTGCCATAAGACCCAGTTTTGCTAACATGCCGAAGCCGCCAACCAAAATAAGTAATAAGCCAATACCGTGTGTTGCGAAGCTCATCGCGCGAGCTTTTGAGTTCAAAGTTACGCCAGCATAGGCAGCAACCAATAGGCCACCGAAGCCAAAGAACAAGCACGCTAGGCCAGTCAAATGCATGATTTTATAAAACTCGTAAGACATTTTTACCTCTATTCTTCTTTCAGGCCTAAGTGCTTCAGTACACGAGCCAGGTCTTTTCTAATTCTTGTAAGATGGGTTTTGTTCGCCATGGTCTTTAGAGCATCGCGAAGGGGTTCAATCGGGTAGCCTCCGTATTGTCCCGGAGTCGTGATGTCGCTCATCACTCCAGAGCGTCCTGCAATCATCACGCGATCGCAAATTGTAACGTGATCAGAAACCGCAGCTTCGCCGCCGAACATACAATTGTTTCCGATTCGGCTAGAGCCTGCGATTCTAAAGCCAGCTGCCATAACGTTATCTTCACCGATGACCACGTTGTGGGCCACATGGCAGAAGTTATCCATTTTTGTGCCACGGCCAATGCGCGTTTCCGTCAGTGCGGCTCTGTCCACAGCGCAGTTTGCACCAAGTTCGACGTCATCGCTGATGATGACTCGTCCGATTTGTGGGATTTTCTTATGAGTTCCATCCTTAGCCATCGCAAAGGAAAAACCATCAGCCCCAATAGTTGTGTGGGGATGGATTTCACAGCGAGCGCCGATTTCGGAGTGGCTGCCGATGAATACATGGGGATGTAACAAAGTGTGATCACCGATCGTCGCGAAAGATTCTATAACAGTTTGGGCGCCAATCGTTGCGCCATCGCCGATGCGTACATGTTCTCCAATTACCGCGTAAGGCCCGAGGTGCACATTTTGTCCTATATGTGCGGTTTCATGGATGATGGCTGTCGAGTGGATTTTTTGGGCCTGATTGAATCGATTCATTTTGCCGTCAAACAGCGGAAGGATTGCGGCCATTGCCAACTGAATATTTCCAGTGGAAAACAATGTGGCCGAGATATCAGCCGGGATAGCCAAAGCCTTATGAGCAACAATAATCTTAGATTGGCTTTTAAGGGCCATTTCCAGTTGATGAGATTTGGATACAAACACAAGGCTTTCAGAATCAGCGAGCTCCGGTGGGAGTACCTTGGTTGCAACGGTTTGTTTGGAGCCGGAGATGTATGTCAAATCCGGTGACTGAAGGTCATTAATAACGTCTGCTGTAATCATAGTGATGCCTCGCGCTAACACTTTCAGTTTATTTTTTTGATGTCAAGACACTGGGTGATAGTATAAGTCTGCATGTAAACACTTTTCGATCATTTCTCACCTTTAAAAATTAGAGAGGAATTGAGATGGCAAAAAAGGTCGCAAAAAAGGAAGCACCTGCGGCAAAGGCAAAAAAGCCTGTAGCTAAAGCAGCTGTAAAACCAGCGAAGGCTGCAAAGCCAGCGCAGAAGGCTGTTGCAAAACCAGCAGCTAAACCCGTTGCTAAAAAGGCAGCTCCTGCGAAACCTGTGGCAAAGACTCCAGCAAAGGTTCCGGCGAAGGCTCCAGCTAAAGCAGCGAAGCCTGAAACGAAACCTGCAAAAGTAGCGGAAAAGGCGAAAGTCGTAGCCGTTGTTGAAAAAGCACCGAAGGCCGAGAAAAAAACTGCGGCACCTGCTCCTGTTGAGGTTGAAGCTCCTAAGAAGGAAAAAAAGGTTAAGCTCGATAAAACGGGAATGACCGAAGATCAGGTTAAATGGCACGAACTTCATGAGAAGTACAAAGGGACAAAAGCTCCTGCGTACAGCATCGCTAATCAATATGAAGCTAAAACGCCGGTTGAGCATAAGATTTTCGGATGGGGCTATATCCTGTCGAATGAGTACGATCGTTTAGAAGTTCTTTTTGAGGACGGAAAACGAATGCTGATCAGCAATAGAAAGCTGACATAAGTAAAGTCAAATAAGGCCCACTGACGAAAGTTTGCGGGTCTTTTTGTTTTTCTGCCGGAAATTTTAAAGCTAGCAACCTGTTGCGTTGGAATAGACCAGAAATTTATTGCAAGGCCCCGGAAACTGACCTAAAAATTTACCTGCATGGCAAAAGACGATTTAGTACAAATTGACGGAAAAGTGATCGACGCCCTAGCTGGGGGTCTTTACAAGATCGAACTGGAGAATAAGGCGATTATTACCGCAAAACTTTGCGGCAAAATGAGACGTTTTAATATCCGGGTGGTTGTGGGTGACCGTGTGAGCGTGGGGGTTTCTCCTTACGATCCTACTCATGGTCTGATCATGTTCCGTCACAAATAAGATTTAGAAATTCTCAACTTCCAATAAATCTAGAGGTTCTATGGATCAGGCTCTTCAGAGTTATTTGGCTCGTATTGTCCCAACAGTCCCAGTAAAGTCAGCACAAGCCGTGATTGAACTTGCTGCGGAAGGGGCTACGGTTCCATTCATCGCACGTTACCGTAAAGAGAAAACAGGCAATTTGGACGAAGTTCAAATCCGCGCTGTTATCGAAGGTCACGAAACTTACAACGAAATCGTGAAGCGTAAAGCTTTCTTGATCAAAGAGATCGGGGAGCAAAACAACCTCACGGCCGAAGTCCAAAAGCGTATCGAGCTTTCTTGGGACCTGGGCGAGTTGGAAGAAATTTACAAACCGTTCAAAAAGAAAAAGAAAACCAAGGCAACAATTGCGCGCGAAGCGGGGTTGGAACCTTTGGCGACTTGGATTTGGGACATGGGCCACGGCACGTTGAAAGACACCGAGACTATGGAAATGAAAGCAAAAGCTTTCTTGAACCCAACTGCCAAAATCGTGACTTACGAAGAAGCGCTTAAGGGCGCTCAAGATATCATTGTCGACAAAATCGCCAATGATGCAGATCTTCGTGGGATGGTTGCTAAAAACTACCACGAAAAAGGTCGCATTGTTTCCAAAGCGGCTAAAGGCTATAAGCCAAACTCTAAGTACGAAATGTACAAAGAGTTCGAAGAGCCAGTTAAACCTTTGATGGATGCTAAAAACAATCACCGCTATTTGGCGATGAGACGTGGCTGGCAAGAAGAAGAACTGACTCTTGACGTAAAAGGCGATGACGAAGAGATTTTGAGATCTTACGAAAGATTCGCAACTACAACTCCGGACAACGCGATTGGCGATTATTTGAAACAGTCAGCGCGTTTGGCATTGAACGTTTACGTTCTTCCTTCTGTCGTGAATGAAGTTCACCGTCTGTTGAAAGAAAAAGCGGATCAAGACGCGATCACGGTTTTTGCGGAAAACGTTCGTAAGCTATTGCTTGCGTCCCCATACGGTTCAAAATGCGTACTGGGTGTTGACCCTGGTTTACGTACTGGCTGTAAAATTGCGTTGATTGATAAATCCGGCGCGTTCATTTCTCATACAGTTCTTTACACTTTGGGTGACGATGCTGATCGCAAGGCGAAGACTTTGTTCGGCGAAGTTATGAAGCAAGTTCAAATCGAAGCAATTGCTGTCGGTAACGGAACTGCGGGTCGTGAAACAGAAGCATTCTTGCGCAAGGTTTTGAAAGATCTAGGCAAAAATATTCCGGTTGTCATGGTGTCTGAGTCTGGTGCCTCTGTTTATTCTGCTTCGGATATCGCTCGCGAAGAGTTCCCAGATCTTGATTTGACGGTAAAAGGTGCGATTTCTATCGCGCGCCGCTTGCAAGATCCTTTGGCGGAGCTTGTAAAAGTCGATCCTAAGTCTATCGGTGTCGGTCAGTACCAACATGACGTGAATCAATCACAACTTAAGAAATCTCTTGAGGCTGTTGTTGAGTCTTGCGTGAATAACGTGGGTGTTGACGTAAATACTGCTTCAGCAGCATTGCTTTCTCATGTGGCGGGCATTGGTCCTGCACTTGCGAAAGGAATTGTTGAAGCTCGTAAGAAGGCATTGTTCACAGATCGCACGGAACTTTTGAAAGTTTCAAAATTCTCTGCAAAGGTTTATGAGCAAGCAGCGGGTTTCTTGCGTATCCCAGGCGGTAAGCAAGTGTTGGATTCTACAGGAATCCATCCAGAGCGTTACCAAGCTGTGACGGATATGGCAAAAGACCTTGGCGTTTCATTGACTGAAGTTATCGGTGAAGGTGCTAAGAAACTTGTTTCACAAAGAACTAAATGGGCTCAGCTTGTGGGTGAGTTCACTTTCGATGACATCGTGAAAGAGCTTGAAAAACCAGGACGTGACCCTCGTGATCCGTTCAAAGTTTTCCAATACCGCGATGACATCATGGAAGTGAAAGACCTTAAAGAAGGTATGATCTGCCCAGGTATCGTAACGAACGTGACGAACTTTGGTGCGTTTGTGGATATCGGTGTTCACCAAGATGGCTTGGTTCACATCTCTGCATTGTCTCATAAGTTCGTGGATGACCCTCGCAAAGTGGTAAATCCAGGCGATCATGTGACTGTGAAGGTGATGAAAGTAGACGTTGTTAGGAACCAAATTTCTTTGACGATGAAAATGGACGATGCTCCTGAGGCTTCTATGCCTCGCGAGAAGCGTGCTGATCAACCTCGTCAAGGTGGGTACAAGCCAGGTGGGGCAAAATTGCCTCCTCCAGGCGGTGGCGCAGGGCACAGACCAGCAGGTGGGCCTCCAGCGAAACCGGCGAATCCGTTCAACAATCCGTTCGCGGCTTTGATGAACACTCCAACAAAAAAATAGGCCGGCTAGGCCGGGCAGTGCCGAAGCGGCTGATTTACTCCGGCGAAGCAGGAGTGTGTCAGGCGCGTAGGCTGAAGCAGTATTTAAACAAGGGGAATGAAAATGGCAGTTAAAGGAAAATCTAAAAAAGGTATCCGTCACAGAAAAAAACGCATTCTTACTAAGAAGCGTATGTACAAAGCGAAAATCCGCAAATAATCGGATGAGCTAAGAAAACCCTGGGGAAACCCGGGGTTTTTTATTTCACCTTTTGTATATCGTCAAAAGAAGATGCATCTAGAAGTGTCTTCTTTTGAATGTGTTATTATTCCCCTATGAAAATTAGGGCGTCTTTTAAAAAAATATTTAACAAGAATTTCTTCTCTAAATTGGCGAAGGACGATGTCGTCGAGATGTCAGCTTCTTTAGCTTACTATTCAGCACTTTCGCTAGCGCCACTGTTAATTTTGCTTTTAACTTTTATCGCTCTTATCAATAAAGAATTTCTCGACGAAATATTGGGGCAGATTCAGCATCTTATTGGTGAACAAGCCCGAGATCTGATCAGTGAAATTGCGAAAAATGTGGATCAACAGCCTAATATGCGTAATTGGGCTAGTGTGGTTGGGCTTGTGACATTACTTTTTTCTGCTGGCGGAATTTTCGGGGAGTTACGGGCGTCGTTAAATCGAATTTTTGAAGTGAGTCCCGCGGAAGCGGAGGCTGAGGAAACACTTTTTCAGACAGCGTGGTCTTTCTTTCGGATGAAACTATTTAATATGGGAATGGTTTTGACCTTTGTGTTTATCTCAATTGTTTCCTTGTTGGTTTCTTCGGTCCTTTCTTTTTATTTAAGTGGAATTGATGCTGTGATTGGACAGCTCATTAATTTCATTATTTCTCTTTTAGTTTTCGGCGCTTTGTTTTCCGCAATCTATATTTTTCTACCTCAAACTCAGATCACAAGGAAAGTGGCTGTTACGTCTGGGTTTATCACTGCTTTAATGTTTTCAATCGGGAAAAGTTTGATTGGC
Organism: Bdellovibrio sp.; assembly: GCA_046070625.1. Taxonomy (GTDB): domain Bacteria; phylum Bdellovibrionota; class Bdellovibrionia; order Bdellovibrionales; family Bdellovibrionaceae; genus Bdellovibrio. The sequence continues at coordinate 13,227 of JBJTMR010000311.1, forward strand.
CTTTATTTGGGCCAAAGTGCAGTGGCCTCCCTTTACGGAGCGGCAGGTTCTTTCATCGTCCTGTTGATGTGGGTTTTTTATTCTTCCATCGTTATATTTCTGAGTGCAGAAATCGCTAATGAACTAAATAAGGAGCAAAAGGGTGAAAAATAAATGGCTGGGGATTGTGATCTTGGCCCTTATTGGCCTTCGGGTGTTTTTACCCACCGGAGTCAAATACGGAATCAACTGGTATTTGGATAAGAAGCTGGAAAACTATCAGGGTCGTATCAATGATTTTGATCTGGCACTTTATCGGGGTGCCTATCAAATTCAAGATTTGAAAATCTGGCAAAGGAACAAATCCGAGAAAGATCCCTTGGTCACCATTAAAGAAATTGACTTGTCTCTGGCTTGGCGAGCCCTGTTTCAGGGGAAATTATTAGGAGATCTCAAAGTAAAAGAAATGGTTTTGGAATTCATCGATAGCGAAGACAAAAAAAAGAAGCAGTTCGGAACTGAAGAAGATTGGAAAACGGTGGTGGGAAAGTTGATTCCTATAGAGTTGGAATCCTTTAAGCTTACGGATAGTTCAATTCGATTTTTCAATCACGATTTTAAAGTACCTGTCGATTTAGTTGTTGATCGGATACAGCTGGAAGCTACCAATATTAAAAACACCGATAGATCAAAAGAGCTTTTGCCAAGCACGGTTCTGGCTTCCGGGCGTATCCAGAAGGATGCAGATATTAATGGGAAAGGCCGGGTGAATCTTTTGGCGAAAATTCCAACTTTTGAGGCCAAGGTCACACTGAACAAGCTGGATGTAACTAAGCTCAATAAGTTCTTTTTAGGTTATGGGCCATTTACTTTGAGTTCGGGGCATTTCAGCCTTTTTGCAGAGGCGAGCACTAAAGATAATAAAATTGTGGGCTACATTAAGCCGTTTTTTGAAAATATTGATGTTATGAGTCCCCATGAAAAATATGATAGCCCCAAAAGATTCTTTAATGAGGTAGCCATCGCTTGGGCAAATATGCTTTTGCGAAATGGAGAAACCAAAACGGTTGCTACGAAGATTGAGTTTCAAGGGGCTGCGATGAGCCCAGATGTAAATAAATGGGGCGCTTTATGGACTTCTTTGCGAAATGGTTTTATCGAGGCCTTGAAGAAGCAACTTGATAATACCATTTCAATCAAAGACGTGCCGAAAAAGCATTAGGCCCTATTTTACCGAGCACGTGACTTTTTGGACTTGAGTCGATCCTTTTTCGCGATATGAAAATTCAAAAGATTGATTTTCCCGTGGGATTAGTGTCACCGCAAGTGCAGGTTCACCTTTATCTGTCGCGACGGGGCTCATTCCTTTTTGAGAGCTGATTTCAAAGTCTTTATGAACAACTCCAAAACTGAGGCCTCGTTGATTTTTAATTTTGCGCGCAAAAAAAGGTTTCTGACCTTTGATGTTGAGGTCGCCAGCCGCTTGCAAGAGATCGCGATTTGGTGGTGTGGGAATAAAGATTATTCTTTTGCCGTTGATTCGACAGTCGACATCTTTAAATTCGAGCATTCCTTCGGCTGTCAGTCCTTGGGAAAGTCTGAATTCTTTCGTTTCTTTTAGAACTCCCATTTCCATGGTGTGCAGGATATTCGGTTTTGTGACAGGTGCTTGAGGGCTGAGATATTGAGCCAGAGATTTTTGCAGTTTATTGAGATCGTCAACAATTTGTGGGAGAAGCTTTCCTAAGAGAGCTTTTCCTTGAAGCGGATTGATAGCGAAGGACGTTTGGATTTGAATGAGCTTGATTCGAATCTCATTCGTTGCTTCGGAAAGACTTGAAGGTAGCACATAGGAAGAGTCCTTGGCCATAAAGGTTTGCACGGAAGTTACCACAACTTTTAAGGTGGGTTCCAGTTTTTCCGCTTCATCAGCAATAAGTGCGCGAGCAATTTCAGTAGTCTTGCTTTGAATGACCTCCATGGAGGTTTTCATCAGAACTTTCTGAGCAGCCGTAGGCGCTAGCAATGCCGAACTGCTACGAATGATGTTGTAGATAACATCTTGATCTGCAGAATTAAATCCATAGATCCGTGCGATTTCCTTGTAAGCCAAGGCGATGGCTTCGATCTGCATGTCTTTTTCAGAAGTTTGTTCGAGGTTTTTGTATTCGATATCTAAAGGTAGTTTCTTTTGTTGGAGAGCCGCCATCACGGTGAGGTCTTCGGAGCCTCCCTTGAGAGTTAAAAGCTTTTGCAAAAGAGCGACTCTTTGGGATGGATTTTTGATATGGGCGATATCCATTTGTAGTCGCAAAGTGGCGTCGTAGGTTATTTCTGAAAGATGCGCCAGAAGATCTGCGGTGGGGGTTGATGTGGTTTTAATGACGGTTTTTTCTAGCCCCTTACCGGAGTTTGTGCCGAGGTGCTTTTCTAGGGTCGCAACTGTATTTGTCTCATTTTGAGACTGCAGACTGCTCGAACTGTTCGGACGGCAACCAACTGTCAAAGTTATGACTGCCATCGCAAGTATATGCTTCTTCATAGAAAATAACCTCACTTCATAAAGAGGTTATTCTAAAGGCGTGCCTCACTATTCGATATTTAGCGCGCGCAGGACTTGGCTTTTTTATAGCAAAAGCATGTTGTCAGGTGATCGTTGACCATGCCCACGGCCTGCATGTGCGCGTAAATGATCGTGGTGCCGAGGAATTTAAAACCGCGACTTTTAAGATCCTTGGCAAGAGCATCAGAAATATTCGTCGAAGCGGGGATTGATCCCGGCTTGCGTTTGCCGTCGATCGGTTTGTGATCCACGAAAGCCCACATGTAATTGGAAAAGCTGCCGAACTCTTTTTGCATTTTTAAAAAAATCTTCGCGTTATTGATGGCAGCGCGAATTTTCATTTCGTTGCGAATGATGCCGGGATTCTGCAAAAGTGTTTGCACTTTTTTGTCAGTAAAGCGGGCAATCTTTTGGGGATCAAAGCCTGCGAAGGCCTTGCGATAGTTTTCACGCTTGCGTAAAACGGTGATCCAGCTAAGGCCTGCCTGAGCTGATTCAAGGACTAAAAATTCGAAAAGCTTACGGTCATCATAAACCGGAACACCCCATTCTTGGTCGTGGTATTCGATATACAAAGGATCGTCAGAGACCCAGGCGCAACGTTTAATTTTCATAAGGGTTCTCCTTTTCAGGCCCTATGGATAATACCAGGGCATTAAGGCATAGTACCAGTGCGTTTTCCGTTGGGTCTAGAGAGTCGCTGATATATTCTTTTGCCATAGGGAGGTCCCATGATTGTTCCAGCTCACATTCTCACAAAAGCTCTGGATGCAGCTTTGTCTACAGGGGCAGATTTCGCAGATATCTTTGTTGAAGATACTTATTCCTCAAATTTGACGGTTCTTGGATCCAAGGCTGATCAAGCGATTGTAGGGCAGCTTTACGGTGCCGGTATTCGTTTGTTTTTTGGCCATGAAATTGTCTATGTCACAACTAACGATCTGTCTGAAACAGGTTTGGTGAAGGCCGCTTTGAATGCCGCGCAAAGCCGCGGTCAGGGCGATGCCAAAAAATCAATGCCGCTTATGCAGGTGCCATTCGATTCCATTCACACATTTGGTGAAAAACCTTGGGAAATGAACCGGGATCGCAAGTTCCAATGGCTAAACTCGTTGGACCAATATTCTCGTGCAAGAAACTCTGCGGTAACGCAGGTAGAAGCTGGCTTGAATGAAAAATTCCAACGCATGCAGATTGCGAATTCTCGCGGCGTGATGGCTTACGATGAACGCTCCTACAGCCGCATCCGTTTGGAAGTGTTTGTGGAAAACATGGGCGTGAAAGAGAGCTCTGCTGACAATGTCGGCCACATGGGTACTTCCGAGTTGTATGATCAAGTCGCATTGGAAGCCTTTGCTCACGAGAATACCGACAGAGCGATGCGTTTGACGACGGCGAAGTATGCACCAGCAGGCGAAATGCCGGTGGTGATTGATAACTCCTTTGGTGGAGTGATTTTTCACGAAGCTTGTGGTCATGGTTTGGAAACAACCAGCGTGGCCAAAGGGGCTTCAGTGTTTACAGGTAAAATAGGCCAAAAAATTGCCAACGAATGTGTGACGGCCATTGACGATGGGACCATTGAAAACGGCTGGGGCTCTTTGAACATTGATGACGAAGGCAACAAGACCAAACGCACCACTTTGATTGAAAATGGTGTCTTGAAGTCTTATATCGTCGACGAAATGGGTTCGCGACAAACTGGCTATGAAATCACAGGCAGCGGACGTCGTCAGTCTTACAAGTTTGCTCCGGCATCACGTATGAGAAATACATTTATCGGTGCGGGTAAAGACTCTTTTGAAGAAATGATTCGCGATGTAGATTACGGTTTGTATGCGAAGAAAATGGGTGGCGGCTCTGTAAACCCGGGAACTGGCGATTATAACTTCCAAGTACAAGAGGGCTACATCATTCGCAATGGTCGTATCGAAGAGGTAGTTAAAGGTGCCTGCTTGATTGGACGTGGAATTGATACTCTTGGTAAAATCACCAAGGTTTCCAATGAATTGAAATTAGCGACAGGTATGTGTGGATCCGTCAGTGGTAGCATTCCAGCAGCCGTAGGACAGCCACAGATTCTGGTATCAAGCCTTATGGTCGGCGGGAGAGCAGGATAATGGATTCAGTAAAAGAAAACTTCCAGCAATTAGTCGCAGCAGCCAAAAACGATGGTGTTAAAGTAGAAATGCTTGTTGCTGGTGGTGAAAACCTCCGGTTGGGCTATCAAAAAAATAAATTGGACAAATTTGAGTCCACGCAAACACAGATGGCAGGCTTGCGAGTGATCGCAGGTGCAAGCCAAGGGTACGCTTACACAGAGAATTTGTCTTCTGAAGCATTGCTTCGCACGTACAAGGAAGCTCTTAATAATGCCAAAACGGTTCATTCCGAAAATGGTGTTGAAGTTCCATTGATGAAGCCACAACAGTTTAAAGCTATGGATCATCTTTTTAATCCTGAAGAAATCTCTATGGATAAAAAAATGGAAATTGCTCGTCTATTGGAAGAGCAGGCACTGGCGGCGGATTCGCGCGTGCAATCTGTGCCGTATTCTGGATTCAATGAATCAGTGAGTTTTCACCGCATTCTGAATTCTGAAGGTCTGGATCAGCAGTTTAAGCAGAATTACTATTCAGGCTATTCCTATGCTTTAGCAAAAGAAGGTGAAAATTCTAAAATGGGTGGTGAAGGCTTCTTTGCTCGCTCATTTAAGAATATTGATGCCGCTGAAGTGGCTAAAGAGGGTGTTAAGAAGGCCGTGGGGATGCTGGGTGCGACAAAATTAAAAACAGGCAACTATGCTGTGGTCATCGGTCGTGAAGAGTTCCCGACAGTTTTGCAAATGATGATTGGGTATCTTTCAGCGAAGGAAGTTCATGAAGGGAAGTCCTTACTGAATGGGAAGATCAATCAAAAGATTGCTGGCGATAAGTTTCAGTTAATAGATGATCCGTTTGAAACACGTGGTTCGGCTCTTCGTCCATTCGATTCGGAAGGTGCACCTTCACAAAAAACGGTTTTATTTGAAAATGGCATTCTAAAAAATTTCCTTACAAATTTAGAGTATGCAAAGCGTATGAATTTGCCTCACACAGCGAATGCTTCGCGCGGCCCGGCTTCCCCTATGGATATTGGCCCAACGAATCTTGTGGTGGGTAAAGGGGATAAGTCTTTGCAGCAGTTGTTGTCTGCATACGACAAGGTCATTTATTTGACGGAGTTTGCAGGTGGGTTGCATGCCGGATTCAAAGAATCTACAGGTGATATCTCGATGCCGGCGGAAGGCTACTTGTATGAAAATGGCAAGTTGGTTGGGCCGGTAGATCAGTTCGTGATGTCAGGCAATGTTTTGGATTTATTGCGCGACATCGTAGAGCTGGGTGATACTTATAATCGTGAGGGCAGCAGTCTGATTGCCCCGGATGTCTTAGTTAAATCAATGAGTTTTGCCGGAGCCTAAAACGGAAAATGGCGTACCTTGTTTACTCGCACAAAGGGAGTGAACAGGTACGCTTTGTGACAAGCTTAATCCCATAAAGTAATAATCGCTGGTTGTTTTCTCACAGCGGGTCCATGATGAATATATCAAATTCTAATCAAGGACAGTTGAATGGCAGAATCAAATCCAGTTCTAAAAAAAACCGGTCAACTTGAAAAATTCGCATCCAGTGTTACGAACTGGGCAGAGCGTTGGTTTCCGGATTCGTATATTTTTGCAGTTCTTGCGATTGTCGTAGTCGTTTTGGGAGCATTTTCTGCTGGAGTCAGTCCCACATCAGTGGCGACAGCCTTTGGTGATGGTTACTGGAGTCTTATCCCATTTACTATGCAAATGGCGATTGTGACGATTTCAGGGTACATCGTGGCGTCTTCTCCTCCCGCTGGGAAGTTGATTAATTGGTTGGCGAAGTTACCAAAAACAGAGCGTGGCGCTGTGGCCTATGTCGCTTTTTTTACAATACTAGCTTCATTGTTAAACTGGGCATTTAGTTTGGTGTTTGGTGGACTGTACGTTAGGGCTTTGGCTCGTCGTATGGATTTGCGCATGGATTATCGCGCGGCGGGGGCGGCTGGCTATCTTGGCTTGGGTGCCACTTGGGCCTTGGGGTTGAGTTCTTCAGCGGCGCAGCTGCAAGCCAATGTAGATAGTATTCCGAAATCGCTTTTACCTATTACTGGGGTGATTCCTTTTAGTGAAACTATTTTCCTACCACAGTCGATCGTGATGCTTGTGGTGTTGATGATTGTTTCGGTGGCCATTGCCTATTTGTCCGCTCCAACCCGAGAAAGAGCTGTCACTGCACATGATTTGGGCCTTGATGTGACTGATGATGTGGAAAAGTCCATAGAGAAGCCAAAGCAACCAGGGGATTGGTTGGAGTATTCTCCGATTTTGACAATCTTAGTTGTGATCCTTGGCTTCTGGTGGCTGGGGATGGAATTTAAAAACAAAGATGTGATCTTGGCGATCTCTAATTTGAATACTTACAACTTCTTGTTCTTGATATTAGGGATGTTGCTGACCTGGAGACCCAAACGTTTTTTACACTCCGTCACCAAAGCAGTTCCTTCTGTTGCGGGTATTTTGATTCAGTTTCCGCTGTATGGAAGTATCGCGTATATTTTAACAAAGGCGCCGGGCGCTGACGGGCAAACGTTGTCGCATCACATTTCAAACTTCTTCGTTTCAATTTCTACTAGAGATACGTTCTCGGCATTAATGGGTGTGTATTCTGCAGTCTTAGGATTCTTTGTTCCGTCAGGTGGTGGTAAGTGGATCATTGAAGCTCCTTACTTGATGCAAGCAGCGAATGAACTGAAAGTGCACTTGGGTTGGACTGTGATGGTTTACAATGCGGCCGAAGCGTTGCCGAACTTGATCAATCCATTTTTTATGATGGCTTTGCTGGGTGTGCTTGGATTGAAAGCTCGTGATATCGTCGGGTATACTGTGACTCAGTTGGTGGTGCATGCGCCGTTGGTGATCTTTATGCTGTGGGCCCTGGGCGAGACGTTGTCTTATCATCCGCCGGTGATTCCTTAGTTTTTAAGGCGGCCATTTACGAAATGGCCGTCAAATCTTTCCAGGCTGAATCTTTACCCATTAAGAGGTAAGTTGAAGCGCCTAGCCCACACATGGGACTTAGGATGGAAAGCTCCCTCACACTTTTACGAAGGAGCTCTTTTTCATTCTGATTTAGCAAGTTTTCAAAATTTTTAGACATTGAAGTTAAGGTATCTATTGCGCTTGCTCTTTATAATAGGAGCAGGTTTTACCTTTCTCAGTCCAAGTCAGATGACCATCGTAGTAGTTTCGAATTGTCATCTCGCTTGTGTAGATCGGAATTCTTAGGATGCCGATGGTTCCGATTTTTTTGTAAATAACTTCGGAATCATTCTCCTGAACCAACTTTGTTACATAAATATTGTCTTTGAGAATTGTATCGCCTCTACCTTGTTCAAAGGGGCCACAATTGATGGCAACTAGATCTCTCTGTTCTAAGCTTGGAATCATGGATGAAGAGTCACCTTGTAGGTAAACCTTTAATGTGTAGAAGGTATTATTTGGGCAGCTCAATGTGGTGTTATTCCAGCTTTCGTGCTGAATAAGAATATGACTTTCGCAGTCAGGGTCATTGGAACTATATTGCCCTTCCCAAAGATTTTCGGTTGGTAGGCTTTGCGCGAAAGACATTGAAGAGAAAAATAATAAACCTAGAACTAAAAATTTCATAAGAACCTCTTTGTTTTTTACAAGGAAGTATCTGTTGCTCGAGGCGATGTCAGGGCGTTTGCTTGACAGCAAGAGGCGATATTTGTCAAAGCCAAGCTTCGGGGGGAAATGACCGCAGGCCGAAGCTTTCTTTTACAAAGCTAAAATGGCTTTAGCTATTTCTGTGAAGCCTTCGCCGCCGCGATTTTGTGTCACGTAAGTGGGTTTGTTGGTGATTTGATCGATGAAGTTTTTGATGTTCGCAACAGCAAAACTGTGCGGGAAGTACGTAAACATCGGCTCATCGTTCGGAGAGTCTCCGCTGAAGCCACAGATTTTTTTTGCTTCCTCTGCGTTTACACCAAATTCTTGCTCCAGAAAAATTAAAGACATAGTAAGTTTGTCGTAGTTGCCGAACCAACCGTTGACGTGGATCGAGCTGACTTTAGCTTGAGCGCCATGGGCTGTAAAAACATCGACAATCTTTTGCACTTCCGTGCGTGGTAGTGGCGGAACATCTTCGCAAAAATCAATTGCCAGATCCATCAAGCGACAAAACTGATCGCTGGCTAAATCGCAGCCGGGAACTTTTTGCAGAACTTCTTTTTCAATGACATTGAGCTTTGTGCGATTGGATTTTTGCGTGGCTTCGTCGAAAAAGAAATGACGTTTCATTTTCTTGTCGTGATAGCGGAAATAGAAGCCACCATTTTCTCCGACGATGCCACTGACGGGCCACACGCGTGCGATCATTTCACACCAACCAGCAGGGCGGCCCGTTACTGGAATCACGTGGATGCCAGCTTTGTGCAAACTCCACATAGCTTCGTACGCATCGGCACCAAGCAGACCTTCATCCGTAAGAGTGTCGTCGATGTCAGTCAGAAGAAAGCGCAGCTTGTGGGAAAATTCAGAAACGTTTTTCATATCTATCAGGGTATCTGCACAAACCTTCATCAGTCTTTTCGCTAGTTGTCAAAATTGAAGCTTGCAAAGCGCAGGGATCGCCCGCATGTTTTGTCTATATAATATACCCCGGTTACAACCTGGACGAAGGGCTGGTGCATGGCCAAAAAAGCTGACGCAGTATCTGATGGAATCAAATTAGTCATCGTGGAGTCTCCAACGAAGGCTAAGACCATTCGTAAATTTCTAGGCCGCGATTATGTGGTTGAGTCTTGTATGGGACACATCCGCGACTTGCCTCAATCGGCAAAAGATATTCCGGAAAAAGTAAAAAAAGAAAAATGGGCTCAGTTGGGCGTCAATGTTGATAAAAACTTTGAGCCTTTGTACTGCATTCCTAAAGATAAAACGAAGGTTGTTAAAAACCTTAAAGATAAACTCGACGAAGCCTCAGAGCTCTATCTCGCGACCGATGAAGACCGCGAAGGGGAGTCTATCAGCTGGCATTTGTTTGAAGTTCTAAAACCAAAAGTTCCGACGAAACGAATGGTCTTTCACGAGATCACGAAAGACGCGATCCAAAAAGCTCTTAAAGACACGCGCGAAATTGACATCAACCTGGTTCGTGCCCAAGAAGCACGTCGCGTGTTAGACCGTTTAGTGGGTTATACGATCTCTCCACTTTTGTGGAAGAAAGTAGCCTACGGCCTTTCTGCGGGGCGCGTTCAGTCTGTGGCTGTGCGTTTGATCGTTGAAAGAGAACTTGAACGCATCCGCTTTAAAAAGTCATCTTACTGGGGTGTTTTGGCGGAGTTGTCGAAAGACGGTGTCAGCTTTGAATCACGCTTGCAGCAGTTCAAAAATCAACGTGTGGCAACCGGTAAAGACTTTGATGGTCTGACAGGTCAGTTGACAGCGGGTAAAGATGTTTTGGTTCTGGGTGAAAAAGACGCCGGAAAACTTTCTGCGGATTTGAAGTCTGGAAATTGGACGGTTTCTGATGTTGAAGAAAAACCAACTTTCAGAAAACCAGCGGCGCCGTTTATTACGTCAAGCTTGCAACAGGAAGCCAATCGTAAATTAGGTCTGAGTGCGCGAGAGACGATGCAAGTGGCGCAAAAACTGTACGAACAAGGTTTCATCACCTATATGCGTACGGATTCCACATTCTTGTCGAATGAGGCTATCAATGCGTCTCGTGATTGTATCACGACGAAGTATGGTAAAGACTATCTGACACCACAACCGCGCAATTATGCGGCGAAGAAAGTGAAAGGGGCGCAAGAGGCCCATGAAGCGATTCGTCCAGCGGGTAACCAATTCCAAGACCCTGATGAAACAGGTCTGACAGGCCAGCAGTTCCGTCTGTATGACTTGATTTGGAAACGTACGATTGCATCCCAAATGGTGGATGCTCGTCAAAAGCAAGTCAGCGCAAAAATCACCGTAGGTGATGCGATCTTTGGTGCTTCGGGCATGACGATCGAGTTCCCAGGTTTCTTGCGCGCGTACGTGGAAGGATCAGATGATCCGGAAGCAGACTTGGCAGAACGCGAAGTGCGTTTGCCAGCGTTGAAAGTGAAAGATGCGATTAAGTGCATTACGCTGGATCCGACATCCCATGAAACAAAACCGCCAGCTCGTTACACAGAGGCGAGTCTTGTTCAAACGATGGAAAAAGAAGGTATCGGTCGTCCATCTACTTACGCATCTGTTATCGGTACGATCATTGATCGTGGATACGTTCGTAAGGGTGGTACTGCTTTGATTCCGACATTCACAGCGATGATTGTTTCAAAACTTTTGAGCAGTCACTTAACTCAGTATGTGGATTTGGGCTTCACATCCGAAATGGAACAAAGCCTGGATAACATCGCTGAAGGTGAATTGGATTGGGAAAGTTATTTGGCTTCCGTTTACAAAGGCCCTAAGGGCTTGCGTGCGATGGTTGATAACCAAGAAGAAAAAATCAATCCTGATGAAGCTCGTACAATGAGTCTTGAAGGCATGGATAAATATAAATTCCATGTCGGTCGTTACGGTGCTTACCTAACGACAACTCGCGACGGTGAAGATGTCAGCGCGTCGGTTCCAGATAATGAATCGCCAGCAGATATCACTCCAGAAATCGCCGAAAAGTTGATCGATCAAAAAATCAACGGAGCCGATGCTCTTGGTAAAGATCCGAAAACTGGTTTGCCTATTTACGTATTGAGCGGCCGTTATGGTCCTTACGTACAACTAGGTGATGTGAGCCCTGAAGATGACAAACCAAAACGTGCGTCACTTCCTCCGGGAACTCAGCCAGAACAAGTCGATTTGCAAATGGCGATTGATTTGTTGGCGTTGCCTCGCACTTTGGGTGAGCATCCAGGTACGGGTAAAGAAATCAAAGCGGGTCTTGGCAGATTCGGTCCTTTCGTTGTCCATGACGGGGACTATCGTTCGATACCAAAAGGTGAAAGTGTGATCACGATCACTTATGAACGCGCGATGGAAATGTTGAGCCAGCCGAAAAAAGGTCGTGGCAAAGCAGCGGCATTGAAAGATCTTGGTGCGCATCCAGAGACTGGTGAGGCGATTCAAGTATTCAACGGTCCATACGGTCCTTACATTAAGAGCGGTAAAACCAACGCCTCTTTACCTGAAGGTACGACGGTGGAAACTGTCACTCTTGAACAAGCCGTTGGATTGATCAACGAGAAGGGCCCGGCAAAAGGCAAAGGAAAAGGCAAGGCGGCTAAAGGTGCGACGAAAGCACCAAAAGCTGCGAAGGCTGCTCCTAAGAAGGCGTTGAAAAACGCAGAGTCCCCTCAAGAAAAAGCCAAGGCTCTTGGGGTTACTAAGGTCGTCACTCGTAAGAAAAAGAAATAGTGAATATTTGGTTCTAGACACCCAAGGCGCTGAAGAAATTCAGCGCCTTTTTTATTTGAGATTAGTGACCGTGACCGTTTCACAATGAGATATTGTGGGAAGTGATATTAGGTCAAAGAGTGTCCATGTTATTCTTTAATATAAGAGGGGAACTATGAGAGCGTTCATTCTTTTTACCGCGATCTGCCTGCCTATTATTTCTGGGGCTCAGGTTCAAAGCAAAAGTCAGTGTGTAACGACCATTCGTGCGCGATCGCTGTCTATGTCATCTGCGGAGGCTGAAAAGCTATGCGGTGATGATCACTCTGAAGTGGTGAATTGTGCGGTTACACAATCCCAATCCCGCATGGGTGGGAATATGGAAGATCGCCTTAAAGTTTGTCGTGACCAAATGGGCCTAAGAACTTTGCGACCAGATCCGAAGCCTACCCCAACTCCGAGCCCTAGCCCTGCGGTGATCAAAGTTCCTGTGGAAGATATTGAGGTCGAAGAGGATCAGGCAGTTCGCAAAGAACAAAAACCGGTATTTGAGCCTATTCCAGATCCTTAAGTGTCAAAAAGATAGACAAACGAAACCCTGACAAGAAATTTGTTCAGCCCTCTTCTCCTCAGAGGGCTTTTTTGCTAAATTCGATAATCCAGGCACTACCTGGCACGAAAGGTCTTGGTCGAATGAGCGATGAATCCCGCAAGGGACAACTTGATTTAGGAATAAACCGCACGCCGGAGAAGGATAGAAACTTCCATCTCGGAGGGCGCAGCTTTTACTTCTTCGACTTCGACGATAATATTGCCTTTTTGACCACGCCCCTCATCCTTTTTCATAAGGAAACCGAGTCTGAACTTTTGATTTCGAGCGGGGATTTCGCGCACCATGGATACACGATTGGTAAGTCAGGTCCTTTTGAGGATTATCGTGTCGATGAGTGTGATTTAACAGGGACTTTCCGTAACTTTCGTGATCGCGACATGTCTGAAGTCGAAAAAATCCAAGGTAAAAGCCAGATGTTTGTCCAAGACGTTGCAGCAGCTTTGGGTTTTCCGGATTTTCAGTGGAAGGGGCCTTCTTGGGAATGCTTCTATCACGCAACGTTTAATCAAAGGCCTCTGTCTGTCATCACTGCGCGTGGCCATCATCCTGATACCTTGAAGGATGGAATCCGAGTTTTCGTAAAAAACAAAATTTTGCCTCTGGAGCCCAACTATCTCAGTGTCTATCCGGTAAGCCATAAGCCGACACGAACAGTTTTGGGGGACGTAGATTTCAATCAAGGTACTGCTGAGTTGAAGCAGCGAGCTATTCGAGCAAGTGTCGAAAAAGCGATTGAAATGTATGGGTTTAACGCTCACCACCGTTTTGGAATGTCTGATGATGATCCTAAGAATATTGAGCTGATCGTTGAGGAGATGACTCGACTAAAGGCGAGGTTTCCTGAAATGTCGTTCTTTATGATCGAAACTCAACATGGTGATTTCATTAAGCACGAAGTAAAGCTGAATGGACTCCGGGGTGAAAAAGTGGAGTCTCTTTCGCAGCTTTCTTTCTTTGAAGATAGTCGACGAAAGTCTTAAAAGTTCTTACACGTCCTAAATTTTAGGGCACTCTCACAAATTGCATGCTCTCCAAAAAATTCCTGCTAATCTTAAGTGATTAGGACGCTCTCGCCCGAGAGCTAAGGAAGGACCAGCATGAGTTCACTCTCAACGGGAATTAAGGGATTATTAATTGCGGGATCTCTCGCAGTTTCGTCAATTGCAGCAGCACAGTTAAAAGACGGCTTAGAGTGCCGCTATATGTCTGTAATTGAGCAAGGCTTTTTGGCGAATCACGTGAAGTATTCAGACAGAAATGCTGAATTGGCCACGAGAGTGATCGAACAATACTTGAAACGTTTAGATCCTTCTAAAATCTATCTGACTCAAGCTGATGTTGATGCTGTCAAAAAAGACATGGCCAACGTTTTTGAAAAAACCAAAAATAGAGACTGTACATTCCTTGATAAAGCGCAAAAGCTTGTTTTGGAAAGAGTTAAAGATCGCTCTGAATTTGCCAAAAAATATTTGGGTAAGGACTTTAAATTCGAGTCCACGACAGAGTTTGCTTTTGATCCAGATAAAAAACCATGGCCAAAAGATAACAATGAAGCTAACGAATACTTGAAAAAGTATATTCAATTTCAAATCGGCAACTATCTTGCGACGGACATGAAGTTGGATGAAGCGAAAAGCAACGTTACTAAAAACTATGAGCGTGCGGTGAAGCGTACTCAAGAGACATCTCAAGACGACTTGTTGTCGGGATACTTGGATTCTTTTGCCAGAGCATTGGATCCACATTCCAGCTTTTTTTCTCGTGATGTCTTAGAAGACTTTGAAATTCAAATGCGTTTGTCACTTGAAGGTATTGGCGCAACACTTTCTTCGCAGGATGGATTCACAGTTGTGGAAGCTCTTGTTCCGGGTGGAGCTGCTGCGAAATCAGGTTTGATTGATCCTCAGGATAAAATCATTGCTGTCGGCCAAGAAAAAGGCGCGATGGAAAACGTGATCGACGTGGACTTGAAAGACGTAGTTAAAAAAATCCGTGGTAACAAAGGAACTAAGGTTCGTTTGACGATCTTGCGTAAGTCTGGCGATTCAAAAAAACGCTTCGATGTGACGTTGACGCGTGAAAAAGTGAATTTGGAAGATGAAGCAGCTTCAATTTCTTTCATTGAAAAAGAAATCAATGGTCAGAAAAAGAAGATCGGTATTTTGAACTTCCCATCTTTTTATGCGGATTCTCGTCGTGGCGGTAGATCTTCTGCAGCAGATATGAAAAAGCTTGTTAAAGAAGCGGTAGAGAAAAAAGCAGACGGTCTGGTATTGGATCTTTCCAACAATGGTGGCGGTTCTCTTGAGGACGCTGTGAAAATTGCTGGTTTGTTCTTCCAAACCGGTAACGTGGTAAAACAATCTTCTAAAAATGAAGGCCGTGCGGAAGCCGCTCTTCGTGATACAGATTCGACAGTTGATTGGGCCGGTCCCCTTGTTGTTTTAACGAGCCGTATTTCGGCTTCGGCATCTGAGATCGTGTCGGGAACATTGCAAGACTATAAACGTGCTGTCATCGTTGGTGGTGACCACACATACGGTAAAGGTTCAGTCCAATCCGTGTTGCCAATTCCAAACAATTTGGGTGCGATCAAAGTAACGGTCGGAATGTTCTTCGTGCCATCAGGTAAGTCGACGCAACATCGCGGTGTGGATGCTGACGTGGTATTGCCGGGTCCATTCAGCACTGATGATATCGGTGAAAAGTATATGGATTACTCTTTACCGCCTAAGACGATTGAGTCTTTCATTTCTCCAGACGCTTACGTTAAAGAAGGTCCGGGTACATGGAAAGAAATCAAAACTGATTGGTTGAAAATGTTGTCTGAAAGATCTTCCGACCGCGTTGCCAAAAGTGATGATTTTAAGAAAATCGTTGATGAACTTAACAAAGCGAAAGCTCGTGGAAAAGTGATCCGCGTGAATGAAGTTTTGAAAGACAAAAACGAAAAAGATAAAAAAGAAAAAGCAAAAAAAGTAGCTAGTAAAGCCAAAAAGAACGAAGAGTACTTGAAACGTCCGGATATCCAAGAGGCGACAAGCGTACTTTTAGATCTGATCCAACTCGAAGAGGGCAAAACTTTGCCAACTCCGAAACAGGCTAACGCGAAATAAGTTTTCTGAGACCATGTCAGTTGTTGTTAAAGCCCGGTGATGAACCGGGCTTTTTTATTTTTCTGAAGCATGGATTCCTTTCAGGGCCGTCGAATCATTAGACAGCCCCTATCCGGCTAAAAGCAATCAGAGGGCCCGAGAGCTGGTATATGACTCGCATAGAGTTATCGCACGGCTGTTTCAGGTTGGCCCCTGGGAAATAACTCCCGCAACTTTGGTGATGGCGTTACGGACGTTCATGCTTAAAAGATTGACCACCTCTTTGATAGCTATGGTGCTATTGGCCTCTTGTGCTGATCAGAAGGCGCCAGGTATTGCTGATCAAGAAAATCTTACGGGCGTTATGGGCGGTGAAAAAGTCAGTTTCGAAAAGCCTCTTGCGTTGTCGACGGTTGCTTTGGTGGATCAGCGAATGGGCAAACTGTGCACGGGGACTTTGATTTCACCAGAGCTTGTGTTAACCGCGGCACATTGTGTGTATCCAGGGACCTTAACGTTATCAGTGCATTTCACGACGAATATTGACGCAGCCAATGCTTATAACTCCAAGTATGCATTCAAAGCATTGCGCCATGAGGCTTACAAATCTGACGAAAACCAAAAAGACACAGCTGATATCGCTTTAGTGCGTATTGCGGGGCCCTTGCCTGC
Source organism: Bdellovibrio sp. (assembly GCA_046070625.1). Taxonomy (GTDB): domain Bacteria; phylum Bdellovibrionota; class Bdellovibrionia; order Bdellovibrionales; family Bdellovibrionaceae; genus Bdellovibrio. The sequence goes on from JBJTMR010000311.1 coordinate 29,624, forward strand.
TGGATATAAGCCGGTTCCAATGTATCAAAATATGGATAACATCAAAGTTTCAGATGAGCTGATTGTAGCGGGCTACGGTTTGAAATGGGCCTGGGGTGTGAAATCGGGTGCTGGGATTTTAAGATCGACGACGCTTGAGGTGAAAGACCCGCGTTTCGGTAAAACGGAATTACTATTTTCTCAAACGCTTAAACATGGTGTTTGCAGCGGTGATTCGGGCGGACCGGCCTATATTAAAAAAGACGGACAGCTCTATCTTGTCGGAGTCGCCAGCCGCAGTGGTTCTTATGATGTGGCCGGAGCTCCGAAGTGTTCTATTGATTCAACTTACACTCGGGTTGATGCTTATGCGGAGTGGATCAAAAAAGCTTCGGCACTGTTGATGTCTGATGCTCCCTATCAAGACGGCAGAGTGCAACACTAAGCGTGACGGATCTTAAAATAGATTAAAGAGCCTGTGAGAGTGCAGAAAGCAATCCACAAAAATCCTTTCCAGGCGCCTTTTAAGTCGGCATCGCTGAGTTCCATTTGTGAAAGCACGGCGACCGTAAAATAGAACCACAAGGCAGCTGGCCAAGACAACGACGGAAAGTTTGCCAAGCGCGGTTGCTGAGCAAAGCTCTTGCCGCCCGGAACTAAGAAGTAAAAGAGCGCCAAGCAGATCGCAGGGCCGACTACTAAGGGTGCGATACCGATAAAAAGCTCTCCCATCTTAATCCAAATTTTAAAAATAACAGGAAGACTGCGGGGGCGACTGATGACGTGTCCGTGACTGCCATCCTTCGCTTTCCAGTCGAACAATTTAACCTCCACGATTTCGTGAAGAAAAATAAAAGCGGCCAGAGCATGGCTGATTTCGTGGATCATAATTCCAGGAGCGAAAAAGAGATTAAAAGCTTGAAGGCCCATGCCATCGGCCATCGAACGACGCAACCATGCGGAGAGATGGTGAAGAATGAAGCCCGCGACAAAAACTCCGCCAGAAATTTTTAAAAAACTCAAAAGGGTGATGAAGGCAAAATGCATCGTCGGGTTGGTGAACATACTTCGTTAGTATAAGTCAGTCCGACTCTTTGCGAAGGGCCAGTTTTGCTCTCTCTCGGTAGTTTGCTTAAACAATGGGCATCATGTTTTGGCCGGGCACTTGTAAGACATAATGACCTCCGATATTGCTATTTTTTACAGAGAATATTGGCTCAGCGTGGGGTATCTCAACTTAATGCGTTAATTGGGGTAAAAAATAGCGACAATCCCCCCTGTTCTCGCTTAGATAGGGGCCTAAAAACAAGTGTTTATAAATGTGGAGAGCTGATACATGTCGAAAAAGACCACTGTAAAATCAGCAGCAAAAAAGAAGGCCGTTGTGAAAGCAAAAGCGCCAACTAAAACTGCTGCGAAGTCCGCGACTTCTTCAAAAAAAGCGACGCCGAAAAAATCTGACTTTGGTGGCTTATCTGAAGAGATCCTTTTGAGCATGCATGACCTGATGGTCAAATCTCGCGTTCTTGAAGAGCGAGTTATTAAAATCTATAAAGCCGGTGAAGGTTATTTCTGGATTGGTGGCCCGGGCGAGGAAGCTTTCGGTGTCCCATTGGGTCTTCTTGCTCGTAAAGGTAAAGGCCTTGAGCACGACTGGTTTCACTTGCACTATCGTTGTACTCCAACAATGGTCGCACTGGGCATGCCGATGATCGAAGCTGTGCGCTTGATGATGAATCGTGTGACAGATCCTTCAACAGGTGGTCGTAACTTCGCAGGTCATTATTGCTTCCCGCAATGGAACGTAGCTCCTGTGACATCTCCAATCGAAGTTCAATACCCAATCGCTTGCGGTACGGCCCACGCTCAAAAACGTGCAGGCCATAAATCCATTTCTATCGTAACTGGTGGTGACGCTGGTACGGCAGAAGGCGAATTCGCAACGTGTTTGGTCTGGGCGTCTCGTAAAGGCCAAGAATTGCCAGTGTTGATCACAGTGCAAAATAACGGCTTCGGTATTTCAACACCATTTGAAGGCCAACACGGTGAAACGCAGATCGCGGATCGCGCCAAAGCTTTCAACATCCGTTCACGCGTGATCGATGGAACAAATCCGGTTGAGACTTATATCGCGTTGAAAGAGGAAATGGATTACATCCGTAAAACGGGTAAGCCATCTTTCTTAGAAGTCAAAACGACTCGCTTGTACGGTCACTCGTCAGCAGACGGTGCGAATCGTAAGACAGATCTTTTTGATCCCGTTTACAAGTTTGAAGAAAAATTGATCGCGGCAGGCATCTTGTCAGAAAAAGCTGCGAAGAAAATCTGGGAAATCTACGAAGAAGAGGGCATTAAGGCTCAAGAACAAGCTCGTGGTGAACCAGGTCCTTCATCTGAATCCGTTTGGGATCATGTATTCGTAGACAATGAAAATGCTGATTGGAGAAAGTTCTAATGGCAAGCGTAGCTCAAGCAATCAGAATGGCCCTTCACTACGGTGAAAAACATTTGGGCGTTAAAGATATTTTTGGTCAAGACGTGGGTGCACCATTGGGTGGCGTTTTCACGGCGACGCAAGGTTTGGAAACGGCCTGGAATACTCCACTAGATGAACGTGGTATCATCAATATGGCAATGGGTATCGCGATGACCGGTGATAAGTGCGTCGCTGAAATCCAGTTCGCAGATTATATCTTCAACACGATCGATCTTTTGAAAATTGCCGGCAACACTTTGTGGTGTACAAATGGTCAAGTTCAATTGCCAATGGTTGTGATGACTCCAGTGGGCGCGGGGATCTTTGGTTCTGTGTACCACTCTCACTCTTTCGACGCTTGGGCATCTCGTTTGCCAGGTTGGAAGATTGTGATGCCGTCTAATCCATTGGACGCTTATGGTTTGATGTTGGCAGCAATCGAAGATCCAAATCCGGTTCTTTATTTAAAATCAAAAGCATTGATGCGCCATAAAGGTGACGAGTTGATCCCTGGTGAACCAGCGGATGAAAAAACTTTGAAATCAATGATCGATAAGCCAGTACAGAACTCTCAAGGTTGGAAAGCTAAATGGCCTGAGCTTGAAAAGTACATCGTGCCAATCGGTAAGGGTAAAATCACTCACGAAGGTGAGCACATCACGGTTGTGACCTATAGCCGCATGGTGCACCTTTGTGATGATGTCGCTAAGAAATTGGCGGAAGAAGGGATCTCTGTTGAGGTGATCGATCTTCGTTCTATTTATCCATATGACTGGCAGATGATTAAGTCGTCCGTTGAAAAAACAGGCCGCGTGCTGTTCGTGAATGAAGACACTGAAGTGACGAACTTCGGTGAGCATTTGGCATACAGAACAACTCAAGAATGTTTCTATCAATTGATGGCGCGTCCGCGTGTGCTGGCAGGTAAAAACTTGCCAGGTATCGGTTTGCATCCAAACTTGGAGAAAAACTCTGTGCCGCAACATCAAGACATTGAAACAGCTATTCGCGAAGTTATCGCAGAGGTTCCGTAATTATGACCAAAGCAGAAACTTCTCATAGAAAGAAAGTTCGTCGTCGTGTTTCTAAGAAAAGCGCGAACTCGCACTTTGATAAATACGAATTCTATCGCAAGGCTGTGCAATCAGCTGAAAACGATGTCGTTTTTATCCAGAACACGTTCAAGGAATTGAAGGGTAAAAACCCTCGCACTTTCCGGGAAGATTTCTGCGGGACATTCGCCTTGTCAGCAGAGTGGATTAAAATGAATCCACGCCACGAAGCAATCGGTGTGGATCTTGATCCGGAACCAATCGCTTACGGTAAAGCGAACTATCTAACGAAGCTGAAGCCTGAACAGCAACGTCGCATGAAATTGATTGAGGGGAACGTTTTGGACCCTAATATCCAGAAATGCGACATCGTTGCGGCGATGAATTTTTCATACTTCTGTTTTAAGCAAAGATGGTTGTTGAAACAGTATTTTGCGAATGCATTTAAGACACTCAATAAAGACGGTATCTTTTTAGTCGACGTCTTCGGCGGCAGTCAGTGCTACGACGCTATTGAAGACATGATCAAACACAAGGACTTTACCTATTACTGGGATCAGACAAACTTCGATCCGGTGACAAATGAAGCTCTTTTTCATATCCATTTCAAAGTGGGTGGAAAAAAGATCAAGCAAGTCTTTACCTATGACTGGCGCTTGTGGAGTATCACAGAGATTCGTGAAATCATGCACGAAGTAGGCTTTAAAAAGAGCCATGTATACTGGGAAGGCACTGCAAAAGACGGATCTGGCGACGGCAAATTTACCCGCGTAGATCACGGGGAGTCCTGCCAAAGTTGGATTGCCTACGTAGTAGCTGAAAAATAGAAAACAAAAAAAGCGACCGAAGGGTCGCTTTTTTATTTCTTATTGAAAGTCCCCGCGCATGAAAAGGGGAGAAAGCGTGACATTAATTTCCGCAAGCTTAGGCTCCGGAAATACGGGCCCACGATGAATCACACAGAGCACATGAGAAATCTCCGCGCCAATGCTGCGTAAATCCGCAGTAGACAAAACCACTTGTCCTCCGGTTGTCACGACATCTTCGACGACAAGAACCTTCTTCCCTTTGACATCAAGTCCTTCAGCGAACTTACAAGTCCCATAGGCTTTAGCTTCTTTGCGAACAAAAACACAAGGCAACCCAGTTTCAAGCGAAAGCGCGGTAGCAATAGGAATCCCACCCATTTCCAACCCCGCAAGAACTTCAGTTCCAGCAGGAATCAAGGGAACCATCTGCTTAGCAATCTCTCGAAGCAAAGCCGGCTGAGCTTCAAAGCGATACTTATCAAAGTATTCATGAGAAACCTGCCCCGACCGAAGCTTAAATTCCCCAGTCAAATGAGCCACATCATAAATCTTCTTAGCCAACTCAGCCTTCGTCATAAAAACTTCCCCCTCAAAAAAAAGATCTCCAAGCAATCCCAAAGATCTTCAAAGCGAAAATAATTTCATCTTGCACATAGAAAAAAATACGAGTTCCTGCCGTCAAGGCAGGTGCCACGAACTCTTCTAACCCACTGTGAAATTATTTAAGACTTTGTTCAAGCCAGTTTTTGTATTCAGGATTGATTGATGCAACCGGAAGCGCCATCAGACAGGGAACCGAGTAGGGATGCAGCTCTTTCACACGGGATTCTAAATTTTTCCGTGCGTCAGAGCTTTCAAGAGTTTTAAGGATCAGAATATACTCAGAGCTGGTCTCTATTTTTCCTTCCCACCAATACATCGAAGTCATACCGGGGATAATATTCGCACAACCGATAACCTTTTCGTTTAAAAGAGTGCTCGCAATTTTTTCGGCACTCTCTTTATTAGGGCAGGGAATATAATAGAGAATCATGGATTAGCTCTTGCGCAACTTTTGTTTGCGCAATTGCCATTGTTCTAAAGCAAATTTACGCATGTCTTCAACAGAATCAAGTTCATCGACGATCTCGACACCAAGAAGAGTTTCGACAGCATCTTCAAGACTCACAAGGCCCGCTACGATCCCGTATTCATCAACGGCAAGGGCAATGTGTTCTTTTTCTTTGATAAAGTAATCAAGGACTTGAGATACAGTCATGCGCTCTGGAATGCTCGAGATCGGAGTGACTAACTCGTCGATTTTCTTATCATGGAAGTCGTTCGACAAGGCTTCGTGAATTTTATAACGATAAGTCATGCCGATAATGTTATCGAGACTGCCAGCGTAAACGGGAATGCGTGAAAAGCGCAACGGACGGTATTTCGCAAAGACTTCTTCTACTGTCAGATTTTTATCCAAAGCGAAGAATACCGATCTGGGAGTCATGATGTCTGACACGTAGATCTTGTCGAGCATCAAAAGATTTTTGATGATGTTCGATTCTTTGCCTTTCAGAGTGCCTTCTTCAACGCCCATTTCTGCAGTCATTAGGATTTCTTCGCGCGTGACTTCAGGGTCTTCGTCATTTTTCTGGAATAGGCGGCCAATCCACTCGGACATGACAACTAACGGGTACAGCATAATGATCATCAATTGGATCGTGTATGCGGTAAAAGGAATCAAAGCTTTCCAGTGAGAAGCGCCAATGGACTTCGGAATGATTTCTGCCAACACAAGGATGGCGAACGTCAAAATGAATGAAGCTCCAGTGACGGCGTGCTCACCAAAATTCATTTGAACTTGGTAGGCAATCGCAGCTGAACCCAATGTGTGTGACAAAGTGTTCAAAGTTAAGATCGCTGAAATAGGGCGGTCGATATTTTCTTTAAGATGTTCCAGAAGTTTAGCGCTGCGACGGTTTTCTTTAACAAGAACCGCGATGTAGGCGGAAGTAGACGTCAAGAGCGTCGCTTCTAGCATGGAACAAACAAATGAAATCGTAAGAGTCGCTACAAAGAGAACAATAAGTAAGGTCATAGATGTTTTAAATTCAAAGTTGAAAGAGAGAAGATTTCGATTGGCTGAAGCCTGTGATTATCCATATAGAACTCTATTGTATCATATTAGGGAGGAATCCTGTCTATAACGCATTTGGCCATTGGGCTGCGATCGCACTGAGTGGATCTGACGTGTTCTTTGTCAGGAAAGGTCTGGTGCTTTGACCCCTAAACAGATGCCGACTTAGACTTTTGTCGTATATCAGAAGGAGTTCTTATGAAATTCAAAGTGATCTTATCGACCCTATGGTTGTTGATGAGCTTGCAGGCGGTGGCGGGTGTGAAAACAGAAGTTGTTGAGTACAAGGAAGGTAAAACTGGTCTGCAGGGTTTTATAGCCTTTGATGATTCCGTGAAGGGGCCTCGGCCGGCAGTTCTTATTGTGCACCAATGGATGGGGCTAACGGATAATGAAAAAATGCGTGCTCAGATGTTGGCGGAAAAAGGTTACGTTGCTTTTGCTGTCGATATCTATGGCAAGGGTGTTCGCGCGAGCTCTCCTGAGGCGGCGGGCAAATTGGCCGGGCAGTATAAGGGCAATCGCAAGTTGTATCGTGATAGGGAAATGGCCGCTTATAATTTTATCAAAAAAGACAAGCGTGTGGACCCTCAACATATTGTCGTCATTGGGTATTGTTTCGGAGGCATGGGTGCTTTGGAAATGGGGCGTGCTGGGGTGCCGTTGGCTGGCTTTGTGAGTTTCCATGGCGACCTTTCAAATCCTTCTCCAAAGGATGCTAAGAATTTTAAAGGCCCAGTTTTAGTTCTTCATGGAGCGATTGATCCGTACACGAAAGATCAGGTTAGTGGTTTTATGGCAGAAATGAACGAGGCGGGGGTGGATTATCAGTTCTTGTCCTATGCAAATGCCGTCCATGCCTTTACTCAAAAGGAAGCCGGCAATGACGTCAGTAAAGGGGCGGCTTATAACGAAAAAGCAGACAAGCGTTCATGGGAGGCTTTCATGGCCTTTTTGCATGAGGTTGCGCCTGTAAAGTGATTAAACACCTGTGAAAGTTTAGCAATATCTGGTTCCCCGGGTAGTGGTCTGAGGGCTCTTGTGCTATCAAGGGTCTTTCTAATTCCTTAAAGGGGTTCAAATGAAGAAGCTAGTTCTAGGATCTTTGGTTGCTATGTTATCGGTTCCGATGTTGGCTTTAGCAGGAGTTGCTAAAACAGGATCTGCTATCAAAACAGAACCTGCTCCAGCAGAAGATACTCGCGGTTCAAATGAGGAAACAGAGCCTCGCCAAGAAACTTACGAAGGAAATGATCGCGGTGGTGGTGATGCTAGCGGTGGATTCAATGAAGGTGGTGGCGGCGGCGGTGTTGAAGGCACGTTGTTCACAAGCGTCGGCAGCACAGTTAATCAAACGACAGAAGACCGTGGCGATGTTTTGGTGATAAGAAGACAAGTGGTAACACCAGGTCGTGGTACTGAGATTTGCGTAGTTTCTACAACAAAAGTAATTGATAAAGCGACTCAAAAAGTTATCAAGTCAGATAGCAGCGAGTTGTGCTACGATAACGACTAATTCAAATAGGCAAATAGGTACGGACATACTTTTGGTAACAACAGTGTGTTAGATAAAAAAAGCCCGAGATTCTTTGTGGATCGTCGGGCTTTTTCTTTTTCGCACAAGGTGTTTAGGACTCTTCTGGCGTTGATTGCTTTTCGTTGCGACGGCTTTGTCGCTCTTCGATATAATCCATGACCAACAAGGCGACTGCATTTTCCAAGGCTCCACTTTGCTTGCTGGAGGGGGCCTGTTTCTTTTCGACAAACCCAAGAGCCTTGGTCCATGTCTCACGGCGAAGTGAGTAAGCCAGAACCCCAGCAGAGACAACAGTCAGGCACAGATAAACAATCATTCCACCTGTAATATGAAACTCTTCATTCTTATCCAATTGCCCTGCAATGGAAGCAATGAACAGAGACAGTCCCACACAGCCTAGTGCCAAAGAACCAATGGTCGAAACCAAAATAGCGGTAATCGCGCGCACGTGCATGAGCACTTGTTGTGTAATGGCTTCCGTAGGTTCTTTGATAAGGCCTTTGGCATTGCCGATTAAGAATGAAAGAAGCGGAAGAATGAATTTCATCATGATTAATCTTCCTCGCGACGGTAAAGAGACCGAGCCAAAACAAAGCCGACCAAAGCGGCAAGGCCAATAGCAACCCAAGGATTTTTTTGCACAGAAGATTCCACAGTCTTTTTCACAGCAGTCATTTGCTGCTTTTGCTCCTCAGAAATTTTATCAGTCAAAGGAGACGTAGCATCCTTCAGTTCCTCTAAAATCTGCTTCTTAATTTCAGCAATAAGCTGTTCACGATCCATAGGTGTTTTCTCCAAACCACCCATCGGCATAAAACGAGACAAAGTTTAACAAACCTAGACCAAGGTGCCTGCCACATTTTCGGAAAAAGTGCCTGGCACCCAACTAATATCTCCGGAAAATTTCCGGGGATTTGTTTTTCCTTTTTTTAAAAGACCACGATCGAGACGGAGTCTTGAGAGATAGGACATGCGAAGGGCGGCCTTAGGCGGCGTATGGATGCGCGAATCGGCGAAGCCGACGCCGTCGAGCAAGGACACGTGCCGCACGCAGGATGTTCTATCTTTCAAGGCTTCGGCTCGACCGCGAACCAGTAAAAAAAGGCAAAAAAAAGCCCCGGTGTTTCCACCGAGGCTTTGAATTTCTAAGAAAAGATCCGCCTTCGCTAAAGCTTCGGCGGACGAGGCTACTTCTGCTCAGCTGCGCGCTTTGCTTGGTATTTCTTCGCAAGTTCTTCTTGGATATTACGAGGTACTGGAGCGTACTTCGCGAATTCCATAGAGAACTCACCTTTACCTTTAGTTCCAGAACGAAGGTCAGTTGAGTAACCGAACATTTCTGTCAAAGGAACTTCAGCTTCGATAACGCAGTTACCGTCGAATGCAGTTGTACCAACGATAGTACCACGGCGTTGGTTGATTTGACCAACCGCTGAACCTTGATATTCGTCAGGAACTACAGTTTCAAGCTTCATGATTGGCTCAAGAACTGTTGGTTTTGCAGCAGCGTAAACTTCACGAAGAGCCGCCATACCAGCGATTTTGAACGCCATGTATGAGGAGTCGACGTCATGGTATGCGCCGTCTTCAAGAACAACTTCAACACCAACGATCGGGAAGCCGATCAATGGACCTTTAACAGTTTGCTCTTTGAAGCCTTCTTCAACAGCTGGGATAAATTCTTTAGGGATACGACCACCGACAACTTTGTTGTCGAATTTGAACGTTGCGCCGTCCTCTTGAGGTTCAAGAGGTTGGATTTTACCAACGATCTTAGCGTATTGACCCGAACCACCCGTTTGTTTTTTGTGAGTGTAATCGTATTCAGCAGCTTGAGAGATAGTCTCGCGGTAAGCAACTTGCGGTTGACCAACGATCACTTCGCAGTTGAATTCGCGTTTCATACGCTCAACGTAGATTTCCAAGTGCAACTCACCCATACCAGAGATGATAGTCTCGTTAGATTCCTCGTCACGGTGTACGCGGAAAGTAGGGTCTTCCTTACGGAATTTTTGCAACGCTTTAGAGAAGTTATTCGCAGCAGTTTTGTCCTTAGGAGCAACTGCCAAAGAGATAACTGCATCTGGAACGTGCATAGATTGCATAGAAGCCTGGATTCTGTCGTCACAGAAAGTGTCGCCAGACGCACAGTCAATACCGAACAATGCTACGATGTCACCAGCGTAAGACGTGTCGATATCTTCCATTTTGTCAGAGTGCATACGAACCAAGCGAGGAATCTTAACAGATTTCTTGTTCACTTGATTGATGATGAAATCACCTTTGCCAAGTTTACCTTGGTAAACGCGCATGTAAGTCAACTGACCGAATGGAGTTTCTTGAAGTTTGAACGCCAAAGAAACCAACGGTTTTGATGGATCTGGGAATAGGTCAAATCTTTCTTCGTTCTTAGTAAGATCAAGAGCTTGCTCTTTTTTCTCAGCAGGAGACGGAAGATAGTAAGTTACAGCGTCCATCAAACGTTGAACACCTTTGTTCTTAAATGCAGAACCACAAAGAACCGGAACTAATTTCAAGCTGATTGTACCCTTACGGATAGCCGCGCGGATTTCTTCAGTTGTTGGTTCTTCTTCCATCAAGAATTTTTCTTCGATAGCAGAGTCGATGTCAGCCAATTTACCGATCATGATTTGACGGTATTTTTGAGCTGTTTCAACTAGATCTGGTGGGATATCAGTTACGTTAATAACTTCCCCGTTGTCGCCTTCGTTGATGTAAGCTTTCATGTCAGTCAAATCAACGTGGCCTCTGTGTTGATCTTCCAAACCGATTGGGATTTGGATCATAACTGCGTTCAAACGCAATTTTTCGA
>JBJTMR010000312.1:0-21123 GCA_046070625.1 Bdellovibrio sp.
GGTTGAAAAAAAAGGCAGCCTGGTGGCTGCCTTTTTCTTTATTCTTCTTCGTCAACTTCGACGTCTTGAAGTTCGTCGAGTTCTTTAGAGTCTTGTTTAGACTTATTCGGATGAGCTTTTTGGTATTCTTTGATCTTCAATGGATCTGGAGCAAGCATCAGGAACATTTGCTTACCTTCCATTTTTGGTTGAGATTCAACCATAGCCAAATCATCAACGAAAGCGATCGCTTTCTTGATAACTTCCATACCGATCTCTTGATGGGCCAACTCACGACCCATGAAACGCAAAGAAACTTTCACTTTATCACCTTCCAAAAGGAAGCGACGAGCGTGGTTCATTTTTGTTTCGAAGTCATGTTGGTCCGTACGAGGACGCATTTGAACTTCTTTGATCGTTACAACAGTTTGTTTTTTACGAGCAGCTGTTGCTTGTTTCTTTTTCTCGTACTTCCACTTGCCGTAATCCATGATTTTACAAGTTGGAGGCGTTGCTGTTGGCGCAATCTCAAGAAGATCCAAGCCACGATCTTCAGCAATACGTACCGCTTCAGGTACAGTCATAACACCTAACATGTTACCTTCATCATCGATGACACGAACTTGTTGGGCGCGAATCTCGCGATTCACTCTCAAAGAGTCTTTAGAGTCCTTTTTGTTGCGATCAAAGCGACCGCCACCGCCTCCAAAATTTCCTGAAAACTTGCTAATGGTAAACCTCCGGGGTTTGGTTAAATGCTAGCGCCAGATAAATATGGCAACTAGTTTGCGTTTGCAGACTTCGCAAGAGAGCTCTGCAAACTTCTTGTGTTTATATCCGTCGTAATCAAATTCATCACCTGATCCACGGTCAGACCCTTATGTTCTGAACCGTCTCTCAAACGCAATGAAACCGTTCTGCTTTCTGCCTCTTTGTCCCCGACAATAATCATGTAGGGGATTTTTTGAAGCTGGGCTTCACGGATTTTGTAATTCAATTTTTCGTTACGGCGATCGAATTCCACGCGAACTTTGTATTCTTTCAAAGAGTTTTGCAACTCTTCACAGAATGTATTCACACGATCCGTAACATTTAAAATAGCAACTTGCACTGGCATCATCCATGGTGGCAAGTGACCAGCTGTGTGCTCCAAGTAAACGCCAATAAAGCGCTCTAACGACCCTAGGATCGCACGGTGAAGCATCACGGGACGATGTTCTTTGTTGTCCTCGCCTGTGTATTTCAAATCAAAAGCTTGTGGCAAATTCGGATCAACTTGCAACGTTCCCAACTGCCATGGACGATTCAAAGCATCCACAAACATGATGTCCAACTTCGGACCATAGAATGCACCATCGCCTGGGTTCAGTGTGAAAGGCAAATTCAAAGACTTCAAGGCTTCCGCCAAGGCGCCTTCTGCCATATCCCAGTAATCTTCACTGCCCATGCGGTTGTCTGGACGAGTAGAAAGGAAGATCTTGTAATTGCTCATCCCTAGTTTGTCATAAACACGGTTGAGCAAATTCATGAACTTCGCGATTTCACCTTGCAGCTGATCCATACGGCAGAAAATGTGGGCGTCGTCCTGACAGAACGTACGAACACGAGTCAAACCGTGCATCGCACCTGATTTTTCATAGCGGTGCAAACGACCGAAGTCTGCCATTTTGATCGGCAAATCACGGTAAGAATATTTCTCAGAGTTATACAACAAACAATGAGAAGGACAGTTCATTGGCTTCGATGCAAAATCACGCTCGTCCACTTTCGTGAAGAACATGTTTTCTTTGTAGTTCTGATAGTGACCAGAAGTATGGAACAAGTTCACGTCGAAGATTTGTGGCGTGATCACTTCTTGGTAGCCCGTTTCAAAATACAATTCACGCAAGTAAGTTTGCAAAGCTGTGTACACAGTTGCACCTTTACCAGTGAAGAACGGCGAACCTGGGGCAAGTTCATTGAAATAGAACATGCCCAGCTCTCTACCCAACTTACGGTGGTCGCGTTTTTTCGCTTCCTCGATATTGTGAAGGTAGAGATCGAGGTCTTTTTTATCGTTGAACGCTGTTGCGTACACACGTTGAAGCATGGCGTTTTTTTCATCGCCTCTCCAGTATGCGCCGGCTACGGATAACAACTTGAAAGCTTTGATTTGCCCTGTGGATTGAATGTGTGGCCCACGACAAAGATCAAACCAGTTTGTACCATTGAAGTAGATACCAACTGTTGTTTCACCTTTTGTTGCCAAGTCCTCAATCAACTCAACTTTAAAACGCTCACCCATGCCTTTGAAAGTTTCAATGGCTTTAGCAATAGGCCAGTCTTCACGATGAATCGGAAGATCTTTGCCGACGATCTCGGTCATTTTCTTTTCGATTTTCTCGAAGTGTTCTTCGGTGAAGGCAAAGGGAGAATCGAAATCGTAATAAAACCCATTATCGATCACCGGGCCGATAGTCACTTTTACTTCAGGCCAAATATCTTGAATCGCCTGCGCCATGATATGCGCGCAAGAGTGACGGATGACCTCTACAGATTCTGGAGATTTTGTGGTGATCAAGGCAATCTTGGTTTGATCTTTTAGCTTAGTGCGAAGATCAGAAATCTCGTTTGAATCATTGAGTTTGGCACCCAAGGTTTCTTTCGCCAAGCGAGGGCCAATAGACTGCGCCACTTCGAGCGCTGTCGGTTCATGATCGAAAACCTTCGTGGAATTATCAGGCAAAACAATTGTAACTTGTGACATTAGGCTGGTCTGCGCTCTAGCGTTGCTGGAGTAGAATAAGCAATCGTGAGTTCACGATTGCGAGGTTGTGGAAGTATGCTAAATGATGAAGAAATAAGCAAATTTTGCATCACATTATTAGTAATCCCCGACGCCCTTAGGGTCAAGTACAACGCAATGCAATAGTTGAATAGCAAGACTCAGACTTTACCTGATCGATGACAAAGGTTTCACCTAGGAAGCTGTTGCCAAAAACTGAACTCCAATAACCTGCCCCAAAGGGCTCGTAGCCACCCAACGAACCTGAGACTCAATAGAGACCCACTTTCCGTTGGCGTCCTGATACATCAAGCTGACAAAGTCCTTAGAGCTGACCATGCCGTCCTTAATTTTAATCAAAGCCCCACCCTGGCTGAAGTCTTTCATCTCTCCTTCCCGAAGAAACTGCATCCCCGCCCCTGTTGGAGAATAGGGATCCGTACTGAACTTTTTCAACATCACCGGAGAGTCCACAGGGATTCTCTCCTGGCGACGACTTTTCAAAAGAAGACCATTCAAACAGCGCGCAATTAAAAATGGAATTGCTCGCCCATCAGACTCTCTGACAACCAAAGCCGCCGGAGTGTTTAAAGTCAGCTGATAGACTGCATTTTCAATGGTTTGCACGATAAAGATAAACGAAAGTTTTGACTTCATCTTAATCCAACTTAAGAAGGCGCGCACAACTCTCTCTGTGAGTTTTCCCGCTCTGATCACCACGTAAACCTCCCCGTGTCTCAATTTAAGAATCTGCTTTAACTCTTCAGGGTCTTAACCCCATAGGGCGGCATATGTTGATCCCACCGCTAGGCACGACCTGATCCATTGCAAATTGGAAGCCTAAGGCTCTATTCAAAGCTAAGGGATAGAGACCCCAATATACCCGTCAAGGCCGTGGACACCTGCACACAAAGCTTTAAACAACATTGTTAAATTACTGATTTACGAAGTGATTTTGAAAAGCAAGGATCTAGCACCAACTAACTTAAGGAGAAATCATGAAAGTATTTCTGATTACGATGATAGCCGCTCTAACTTGTTCCTTGTCGTTTGCCCAAAGCGATCTCGACAAAGCAAAAGCTGAAGCGCAAGACGCTGGAATGAAGGCAGAACAAGGCATGGAGGAGTCCAAAGACACCATCAAAAAGACATCCAAGGACATGACCGAGAAAACAAAAGCCGAAATGAACAAAGCCGAAAGCTCGATGAAAAAACATAAGCGCAAAGCCAAGAAAGATCTTCAGGACACCAAAAAGAAAATGGAAGAATCCACAGAAACTTACTAAAGAAAAGGCGCTCAAAAGGCGCCTTTTCTTTATTTGCAACACATCTTTACAACACAAAAGCCACCCTTGCGAGGTGGCTTTTGTCATGAATCAGTCCGACGGCGCCTGAGGCTCCGTCGGCATGTTCGTTCGACTAATTAATATGCTACGTGGTGGTTCAAAGCTTCATGCATACGAGGGTCTTTAACAGGAACCAAGCTGTGTTTGCTCCAGAAAGACATGATGCAAAGAAGGAAGACACCTGCAAAACCTGCGAAGATACCGATTTCCCAGAAGCCGAAAGTTACTTGGCCATCGTAGAAGTTCGGGTAAACCATCCAGTAGATGTCTACGTATTGCATAACCAATACCAGAGTCGACACCAACAATACGTTCGTATCACTTCTTTTTGCGTCACGAGGAAGCAAAGCCAAGAATGGAACTACGAAACGGAAGACCAACAAAGCAACGGAAATAGACATCCAGCCGCCCAAAGATCTCATGATGTAGTATTCAGTTTCCTCTGGCAAATTCGCGTACCACATCAACATGAATTGAGAGAATGCGATATAAGCCCAGAAAATAGAGAAGCCTTTAAGGTACTTCACTACGTCATGTTGATGTTCAACATTCACATAACCTTTAATAAGACCAGAGCGTCTCATCAAAACGATTGTGATTGCCAAGAACGCAAGACCCGCTTGGAACAAGCCCGAGAAACAATAAATCCCGAAGATTGTAGAGTACCAAGTCGGAAGCAAGGACATCAAAAGATCTACTGAGAAGAATGAGAACATCAAAGCAAAGAAAACGATGAAGCCAATTGCTGGGCCCACGTTTTTATGAGTCAAATTCTCATCGCCAGTTTTATCCTGTTTCAAAGAGTTACCAACGATAACCCATTTGAAGATCATGCAACCGACAACGAAGATCAAAAGACGAATCACGAAGAACGTCGGGTTGAGATACGCTGTTTTTGCTGCCACCACAGGATTTGTAGCAATAACCGCTGGGTCCGCCCAAACGAAAAGCTTTTTAAAGCCCAGCAACAAAATCAAACCGAAAACCAAGATAAACGGAAAGAATGATGTCGTCGCTTCAGCAAAACGACGAATGGACACAGACCAACCCGCCTTCGCCGTATTGTTAAGAGCAATCCACAAAAGACCACTCAAACCCATACAAGAGAAAAAGAAGAATGCCACAAGGTACGAAGTCCAAAGGCGATCTGGATTTTTCATCAAACCGATTACGAACGTCAAAAGACCAATTGCAACCAGAGCGAAACTCAATGTTTTAAGTTTCGCAGGTGCTTCAAATTTAGAGACATGAAGATCCACGTGTTTATGTTCTGCCATACGTAATCCTATTTACCGTCACGCTTCTCTAGGAAGCGGATGTAGTTAACAACTTGCCAACGATATTTTTGTGGAATGTGAGATGCGTAAGGACCCATCACACCCTGCCCCATTGTAATAACATGGTACAGGTGACCATCTGGCCAACCTTTAACTTTATCAGAAAGAAGTGTTGGTGGTTTCAAAGCCATTTTACTAGCAGCAGGAACCTTCGCAGCATCAGCGCCTTCACCTTTGAAGCCGTGACAAACTGCGCAGTTTGTTTCGTAGTATTTTTGACCAGTCAATAGCGTCTCTTCATCCATTTTACTAGCTAACGGATTTTTCAGGTTCTTTGCAGCACCTTCAACATCTGTTGTGTAACGGTATGGCTCAAAACCTTGAGGAGCCGTGTGCTCAGGTGGCACACGCATTCCGCTGTGATGAGGAGATGATTCGTCGTACTCCTGAGCTTTGATCGCCGGAGATTCCATCATATCTTGAATAAGTTCAACGTTTGGATTGTTGCCGCGAGGACCACAACTTGAAAGCGCTAACGCTGCCAAGCCTGCTGCTGCTACACCCATTGAAATGTTCACGAGGCTTCTCATTTCTAGTACTCCGTCTTCTTCACTTCGATAGCGCCAAGCTCTTTGAACATCGTCTCAAGCTTTGCTTCATCGTAGCCCGTATCATTGAATGGAACAAAAATCGCAAATTTGTGGCAGCTAAGATCAGGATCGATCACCGGTGGATCGAGACGAGGTAATTTGCACGCATAGAACAAAGCACCTACTGAAGAAAGAGCTGCAAACAAGATCGTCAATTCGAACATGATTGGCACGAATGCAGGCAACGAGAAAAACGGTTTACCACCGATATTCACAGCCCAGTCCACTGCTGAAGTCCAATAAGTCAGACCCAAACCAGCAAGCAAACCTACGCAACCAGCAACGAAAGTTACATAGGGAATCCATGAACGTTTGATACCGCAAGCTTCTTCCATACCATGAACTGGATAAGCAGAAATTGCTTCAAACTTTGTAAAACCTGACTCGCGAGTTTTGCGAGCGGCCTTTAGGATACCCGCTTCATTATCCCAGATACCAGCGATACCTTTAGTATATTGAGCAGCCATTAGTGGTGCCCTCCTTCAGAGTCATAACCAACGTGTAGAACAGGTTTCACTTCCGCGATAGAAATCGCCGGGAATAAGCGCAAGTACAACAAGAACAATGTTAGGAACATACCAAATGAACCCACAAGGATACCTGTATCGAACCATGACCATTGATACATACCCCAGTTCGCCGGCAAAAAGTCACGGTGAAGAGAAGTTACAGTGATCACGAAACGTTCGAACCACATACCGATGTTCACGAAGATCGAAACGATGAACATCACTGGGATTGAACGGCGCAATTTCTTGAACCAGAAAACTTGTGGAGACAATACGTTACAAGAAACCATGATCCAGTACGCCCAAGCATAAGGACCGAACGCACGATTCACGAATGCGAAACGCTCGTAAGGGTTGCCTGAGTACCAAGCGATGAAGAACTCAGAAGCGTACGCGTAACCAACTAGCATACCAGTCGTCATGATGATTTTATTCATCACTTCCATATGATCTAGAGTTACGTAGTTTTTGAATTCAGGGAAACCGATACGTACCAAAGTCATCAACGTCACAACCATCGCGAAACCGGAGAAGATCGCACCGGCAACGAAGTACGGAGGGAAGATCGTTGTATGCCAACCTGGCAAGTTAGAAACCGCGAAGTCAAAGGATACGATCGTATGTACTGAAAGAACTAGCGGAGTCGAAAGACCTGCCAACAACAAGTACAACATTTCGTAGTGAGACCAGTTTTTCGCTGTGCCTCTCCAACCTAAAGACAACGCACCGTAAACCGCTCTGCGGAATTTGTTTTTCGCGCGGTCCTTGATAGTTGCAAAGTCAGGAACCAAACCGATGTACCAGAAAACCATAGATACTGTCGCGTAAGTTGATACCGCGAAAACGTCCCACAAAAGTGGAGAACGGAAGTTCACCCACAATGGACCACGTTGATTCGGATATGGGAACAACCAGTAGTCCAACCAAGGACGACCTGTATGTAGCAACGGGAAAAGACCCGCCGTCATAACCGCGAAAACTGTCATGGCTTCAGCCGTACGAGCGACTGACGTTCTCCATTTCTGACGGAACAAGAAAAGAACCGCAGAAATCAATGTACCAGCATGACCGATACCGATCCAGAATACGAACGTAACGATCATCGTACCCCAGAATACTGGATGAGTTACACCCAGCAAACCGATACCGACACCCACTACACACGCAAGGATAACGATGTAAAATAGAAGCAATGTTTTAGCTCCCAAGAACATCCCCATCCAACCTTTGGATGGGAATCTTTCGATTGGAGCGCAGATGTCATCGCTGACATCTTTCAAAGTCTTATTGCCAAGGACTAATGGGCTACGCTTGATCATGAGTGCTCACCTTGTTTTGCAGTACCGTGACCATCGTGGCCACCCGTTGATTCTTTATCATTGTTACGGATTTTGGAAAGGTAGCGAACTGATGGTTTTGCATGCCACTCTTCAAGCAACGCATAACCACGCTCTTTTTCTTCCGCTTTCCAGATTTTAGCTACTTCACTGTTTGGATCGTTCAAGTCACCGAACACGATACCGCCAGTTGGGCATGATGTTTGGCAAGCTGTCTTAATGTCGCCGTCTTTCAACTGACGTTTTTCATTACGAGCCACTGTTTTCGCATCATGGATTCTTTGTACGCAGAATGAACATTTTTCCATCACACCACGAGTACGAACACCAACAGATGGATTCAAAGCCATGTGCATAGGTTTTTCGATCAACTTCGCATAATTGAACCAGTTGAAGCGACGTACTTTGTACGGGCAGTTATTTGCACAGTAACGAGTTCCCACGCAACGGTTGTAAACCATGTCATTTAGACCCTCATCAGAGTGAGCTGTCGCAATAACCGGACATACCGTTTCGCAAGGCGCATTGTCACAGTGTTGACACATAACTGGTTGGAACACAGCAAGTGCATCTGCGATATCGCCCGTGTAGTAACGATCAATACGCAACCAGTGCATGATACGACCTTCAAGAACGTACTTCTTACCAACAACAGAAACGTTGTTTTCAGATTGGCACGCCACCACGCAAGCTGAACAGCCTGTGCATGTGTGAAGATCCACAGCCATACCCCATTTGTGACCAGAGTATTGGTGGCCAGACCAGATAGACCATGTTTCATGTCTATGGATACCAGCAGATTTATTTTTTACGTAATCTTTCAAATTTGCTTCCGCAACAATTTGACGGCCTTCCATGGAGAAGTTTCCAGAAGTTCCCGCCAATGGGTAGCTCTTACCAAGTTTTGTGAAAGTGGCTGTTTGACCAGCGAAGATCACTTTACCCGCTTTATCAACGGATACGAACTCGTAAGCATTTTTACCAACACCATTTGCTACTTTACCAGCACGAGTGCGACCGTAACCCACTGCCACAGCCAACACACCGTCATGAAGACCTGGTTGGATGTACACTGGAAGATCCATCGTTTTATCACCCACTTTAAGAGTGATCATAGAGCCAGTTTTCAAACCGTTCTTTTCTGCTGTGCCGATAGAAATCATAACATAGTTATCCCATGTCAATTTCGTCACAGGATCTGGAAGCTCTTGTAACCAAGCAACGTTGGCAAGAGAACCATCCATGATCGCCACTTTAGGGTAAAGAACAAGTTCCATACCTTCTTGAGCAGCCGCAGGTTTAATAGACGTGAATGCGTCTACTTTGAATGAACGAGCAGCAGAACCTTTCGTCAATTCCCCTACGAAACCTTTTTGAAGAGCATCGTCCCAGAAATCATCAAAAGCTTGGCCTTTGCCAAATTTAGGATGGATGTCTGATTTCCAGAAAACTCTCAAGTAGTCATAGAAGGATTCGTAGTCACGAAGACGTGCAGGACCTTGTTTCGCCATGAACGCCCAAGTCATCAAAGACAACTGGAACGAACGTGTGTCGTACATAGGACGGATTGCAGGTTGGCAGATAGAAACCACGCCTTTACCTACTTCAAGATCATTCCAAGATTCCAACGAGTGGTTATCTGGAGTGATGTAGTCTGCAAACACACCCGTTTCGTCAACACGGTCACCTGTATAGATAACCATTTTAACTTTTTTAACTGCATCAGCAAAACCCATTGCCGCAGGCAATGAGTAGCCAGGATTTACTTTATGCATGATCAAAGTTTGAACTTTGCCATCTTTCATATCCTGGATCAATTGCGCCATATCAGCGTAAGAAGCCGTCAAAGCAGAGTTACCCGCTTTAGCGTCAACAGTTTTACCGTCGTTCTCTAGAACAGAGTTCAACATGTTCACTGCAACTTGAAGCTCTTTCGCTTTTTCAGTCAATGTTGTGATACCACCGGCAACAACCAACGATTGACCTTTATTTGCCCAAAGATCAGAAGCGACCTTCGCAAATGCCTCAGCATCAAAACCCAATTTTTTTGCAGTATCTGCAAATGGAGCCAATGCCGCTTTAACAGAAGCATTACCTGCATAAGAAGAAAGACCTTTTTTCACGATAATTTCGTGAAGAAGACCCATAACGACATCAAGTTGTTGAGAAGGCTTGATTTTGAAACGGATATCCGCATTTCCACCTGTCAATGAGTAGCTGGAATCGAAAGAAACCATGCGGCTCATATTTTTGATGTCTTTACGACCTTGAGTGAATTGGTGCGTGAACGCTGTTGGGTTCAACCAAGTCCCCAAGAAGTCTGCGTCGATAGAAACAATAACTTTTGCTTTATCGAACCAGAATTGAGGCACAACTTCTTCGCCGTAAGCTGCTTTTTGACCATCACGAATTTCTTCGTGAGCAAAAGCATCCCACACCACAGTTTTAGCTTTGAAGCCTTGAGCAAAATCAGAAACAACTGCGCGAGTTGACGGAGATCCATTTGGACCTGTCAAGATAGCCACGCCACCTTTACCCAATTGCTCGACAACTTTTTTATCCAACTCTTCCCATTTCACGTCGATAAGTTGTGAATTGGCTTTCTTTTCGTTGAACAAGTTGCGTTTTGGACCTTGCAATCTTTCAGGGTCATACAAAGACATCAAAATCGCTTGAGAACGAGCGCTCAAACCACCTTGAGTCAATGGATGCGAAGGATTCGATTCAATGTGAATCGGACGGCCTTCACGAGTCTTAACAAGCAACCCCATAACATCGTTACCGTCAAAGTAAGCTGATGAGTAGTAGTTCGCTTGGCCCAAAGTTACTTCTTCAGGCATTTTGTTGTATGGAACGATTTTTTGCACTGGACGACGTACACAGCTTGCAGTCGCCATTGCCAAGGAAGCGCCCATAAGTTTCAAAAACTCACGACGAGCCCAACCGTCCTCACCATCGCCTTCGCGAAGTGGAGAAGACTTGAATTCTGTCTCAACAAATTTCTGGAACTCAGGATCGTTTTGTTTTTCTTCGATCGTCTCCCAGAACTTAGTGTCGCGCACGATTTCCGGGCGCAACGCTTTTTTTGCTTCTAATTCATGATCATGATGCATTTCAGACATAAATCCTTCCGAAACCTAGTAGTGACAAGTTGAGCAGTTAATAGGAGCTTTATTCTCAGGTTGACGGTGACAGTTCACACACCAGCCCATCGAAAGATCAGAGAATTGCTCCACACGTTGCATCGTTTCGATCGGACCGTGACATGTTTGACAGTTCACGCCTTTCGCGATGTGTGCGCTGTGATTAAAATGAACAAAATCTGGAAGCATATGAACGCGAACCCATTCCACAGAACCACCGCTGTCGTATGCCTCACGCAATTTTTGAATATTTGGCTTATCTGTTCCAACTTGAAGATGACAATTCATACAAGTCGAAAGAGCCGGAATATTCGAGTGCTTCGTTCTTTCCACTTGATTGTGGCAGTATTGACACTGAATTTTGTTAGTTCCTACATGCAGGGAGTGGTCGAAAGGAATTGGCTGCTCTGGAGCGTATCCTTTGTTGTATCCCCAACCTGGTTGAAATTTACAACCCGTAAGAAGTGTTGAAAAAATCATGAGCGCGCCCAAACAAGCTAACACGCTCGCCGCCGTACTTCTGAATACCCGATGCATAATCATCCTTTTGCCAAACTCTCTTTCCATAAAATGGAAAATGAGGCCAACAGCGCTGTCCTAATATTTATTTTGCCCTTATTTAATGACTTAAAAGTCCAGTTGTCCATATTCTTTTTGCAAGCATATTGAAAAAGCGAGAGTATCGATGGACTCTCGCTCAAAAAATGTGCATCAAAGACAACTAGGATTTTGCCTCTTTTTTGCTCTTACCCTGCCTGATCACTGCGACGTAGATGACAAATAAGATGTGCGCCGCCACAAATGCCGAAACATATTCAACACCGCCAGCACCGAAGCCGTAAGAATGAAGCCCTGCGCCAAGAACGAAGTTCACACCGTACCAAGCCATAATCACCAATGAGAAGGTAATCACTGCCGTTACGACCATTCCGAAATTCCTGACCATTCCCGCATAGCGAGCATGCAAGACCGCCAAATAACCTAACAACGCAATCAAAGCCCAAGTTTCTTTTGGGT
The DNA here is from genome assembly GCA_046070625.1 of Bdellovibrio sp. Classification (GTDB taxonomy): domain Bacteria; phylum Bdellovibrionota; class Bdellovibrionia; order Bdellovibrionales; family Bdellovibrionaceae; genus Bdellovibrio. Next base: position 12,023 of record JBJTMR010000312.1, read on the forward strand.
CCCATCCCCAGAAACGCCCCCAGGAATAATCAGCCCAAATACCGCCCAAAATAATTCCCGGCGCTAAGAACGCCACACCAATTTGCATCGCGCGATAAATCGCCGTGACTATAGAGCGAATCTTTTCATGGTGTTTTTCTTCCCCACGAAGATAATAAAAGAGACCAAGATCCCCCAACCCAAACGCCAAGAAAAACGCTGCGTAACTGATAGTGATTGTCATCACATGGATCGTTAACCAATAGTTCGAACGAAGGACCGGCTCTAATGGCTGCAAAGTGGGATCCAAAACCGCTGGCGCAAAATCCGCAATAACCAATGCGAAAGTTGAAACCAACGTTCCCGCAAACAAGACAATGCGGAACTTATAGATAAGCTCCAAGATGGCAGAGAATAAAATCACTCCCCACGAAACCCAAATCACAGTTTCATACATGTTAGATACGGGCGCACGATCCATGATGTACATGCGCACACCAAAGCCATAGGTATGCAAGACGAAACCAATCGCCAAAAACACCCAAGCCATCTTCATCAACGATTCTTTACTAAGAGTCCACACCAACAATAAAACAACGGCCGCGATGATATAAAAGATATAAGCCCATCTAAATGGATGAAAATCATTGTAATGAACTTCTGCTTTGATCTTTGTATCGTGATCGTATGCCACAGGATTTTGCGCGCGCGCATCGGCTTCAAATGCCTTCACGGCCTCATCAAGCTTACCCGCAGCGGTCTCAATATTTTTGCTGTCACCTTTTTGCGCAACAGCGCCAATGTACTCTACAAAAGCTTGAGTTATAGCCACAAAACGGTGCTGTTGTGCTTCCGGCAAATCTGCCACCGCCACCCAACTGTCGCCTTCTTTAGCTGGCCACACCTTCATCATGCGTCCCGCAGCGACTTCTTGAAATACGAAGAACTGATTTTCTAAGCGCTGTACCGCCTGAAAGTAGGGGTTCAACTTATCTTTGCTTTCACGCTTAGCTTGCAACTCTTGACGAAGCAATGAGAAGCGATCGCCAGCAAATAGCTCTTCCCCGGTAAAATATCTTTGCTCCTTGGACAAATTCATCGCCTCAAGAACTTGATGATTTCTAACTTCAAAGATTTTTTTGTTTTGCCACGCTTGCGGCGACAACATCCACGTCAGGACAATCTCTGTCGCGGCACGACCTTCATAGGTGCTTTTGCCGTACACAATCTCCAGCATTTCCTTGGCAAAGGAATCATAGGGCTTAATGCGTCCACCATCTTGAACTGGCAGATACTTCAATGCATCTCCGGTTTTTGCTACAGCAGAAATGGACAACATCAATGTCGTTACTAAAAGAATAAGATGTTTCATTACTTCTTCCCAGCGTCTTTCTTTTTAGCCAGTTTAAAATCCAAATGCTTAAACCACATCAACAAAACAATTCCCAAACTCATAATCAATGAACCCATGTACTTCCACACACGCCCTGGATCATGATTCACAGAAAAAATAGACGCCACGGGCTTCCCCTGCTCTTCTTGGAAGCTGGCTTGATAGATCGTCAGACCATTGTGCTTCAAAGGTTCGTTCATGGAAATTTCATGTTCCCCCACGCCAGGAACTTCAACCACACTTTTATAGGCGGCCGCACGCATAGTGCCCTGATAGCGATCTACCGCAAAAGATTTCAATGTTACCGGAAAACCGATGTCGATACGGCGGTTGCCATATGTCAGCAGGTAAACAGCATTTTTCGTGAAAAGTTTCACCATGTCATTCAAGAGAACCCAGTGTTCTTTATTCTCGAAAATGATTTTCACCGCCGATGTCGTCAACGGAGTTGGGTGATCCAACTCTTGCAAATCCCAGTCTTCAATGGCCGCGGGCAAGAAACGCAGAACACGGAAATTCAAGGCCATCTTAAAGCCCGGATCAAAAACATCGCCCTCTTTCACAAAACCTTTTTTACCGGGCTTTACAGAGTCTTTATAAAACACGACGTAATTCAAACCGTCTTTTGCTGGAGTCAGGTAGATTTCATTTCGACCCTGCCCTTGAGTAGGCGCTGCTCCCAAGTGAACTTGAGCGGGACCGAAATCATGAGTCGCCAAATTGTTCGCTTTACGCTGGACAATCCATTCAATCACATTCACGTTCGGGTTTTGCACCTGGAAGCGCAATCCTGCTCCCGCTTTCCCCGTTTCATCAACGGCAACTTTCTTCGCTGGTACAACGTATTTTTTGTAGTCTACGACCTGGATAGAGCCTTCAAAAACAGGAACATCCATGGGCTGATCGGCAGTGGGTGGCTTTTTGAAAAAGTCGACCTCTGTTTCCAGAGTTTTAGAATAACGATCCCCATCAAAGGAACTGTAAATGATCAGATCGGTTTCTGACGTTTGAACTAGGTTGTTTTTATCCCCAATCGCCACACGCATGGATCCATCAAGACCATATCTCATCGTCAAAAGACCACCAAACAGAAGAACGATAATCCCGATGTGCGCAAACACAAAGGCCGCATGACGTTTTTTCCAAGGAAGACGATCGACCATGACGGCAATAAGGTTCACAACCAAAAGCCCCATAACCGTGTACATATACCATGTATCGTAAACGAGTTTTTTTGCGGCGTAGGCGTCGTACTTAGCCTCAATGATGGTACCCACTGCAGTGATGACGGCAATAGAAAGGATGATAAATACCGCAAGCTTCAAGGAAGCCAGTGGTTTATTGATTTTTTTAATCCAAGATTTCTTGGGTGTACTGTCTGAAGTCAAAACATTCCCTCACGAGCGATCTTAAAATTATATGACAGTTATCAATAATTTAAGACCGGCTCTGTGACTATGGATTTCGGGCTTCGACACTCTATGTTAGGCACTAACTCTCTGATTTTTTAGAGGAGGTGCTGCAAATTGTTGCGGATGTAACTTAAAGCAAACAACACTTTTTCTTGAACTTTTTTCGCTTCCTCAGGCTTGAGCTTCTTTGTTTTCTCATCCATATAAAGTTCACGATTCATTTCCACTTGCAAAGTATGTTGCTGACGACTTGGATCACCGTACTGCTCGGTGACGCGACCGCCAAAATACGGCCAATTGTACCCGACTTTAAATCCTGCCGTCACATAGGCGGCAATGACTAGATCTTTAAAACGCGGATCACAGCTTTTTCCTTTGCTGTCCGAAACAACAATATCAGCACGTCGCTCTCCCGGATCGCGATGCTCACTGGTGCCCACGGATGGCATCGAATGCGCATCAATATGAAAAGTTTTTTTGTAACCCTTGTCATGAAGCTGTCCGTAAAGATCTTTGATCTTGGCATGAAAAGGTTCATAGACCAGTTGGACCAATTCATCATGAGCCTGTTGAGTCATAGGCTCTTTCATCAATTGATGCTTATAAGTCGTAACAACCCAATGGAAACCACGGTTAAAACTGCCCGCAGGATTTTTATTCCCAATCACAGAGGTGCAATCCACGTCTTCTGGGATCCGATTCATATCCGCAGCATAACGATGCCATTCTGTCTTCACAAAAGGGACGCTCAGCTTCTGCAAAGCGGGTTCATACAAAAAGTCCACATAACGATCGACATCACACATCAGGATCTCTTCAGGCAAAGAACTCAACCACGGAGTCTGGGAAGGCACTTTTTCGCCGGAATGGGGGATCGTTACTAATAACGGAGCTGTGATTTCCATAGGACCTCTCTTGACCCGACCAGAGTAAAACGCGACACTGAATTTGAAAAGGGTAAAAGTATGACAACACCTCCCAAAGCAAAGATCTATACTCGCACTGGCGACAAAGGCAGCACTCGTCTTGTTGACGGCAGTTGCGTAGAAAAATTCAATCCTCGCGTCGAAGCCTATGGAACTGTGGACGAACTCAACAGTTATCTGGGAGTTGTCCGCTCCACCCTACAACAGCATCCTCCCCTTCGGGCGTTAGATGAAAGTTTGGAAAAAATCCAAAATGAACTTTTCAATATTGGCAGCCTTCTGGCGACGGAAAAAGACGAAGTCTTTAAGGTTCTTCCAGCCATTCATCAGGATCAAATTCGCTATCTTGAACTGCGCATCGACGAATTAACAGCTCAAGTTCCTGAGCTGCGTAATTTTATTTTACCCGCTGGTCATATTGTCGCCTCACAGCTCCATGTTGCACGCACTTGCTGCCGTCGTAGTGAACGTCGTTCTGCGGAAATTGCGATGAAAGATGATCGCTATGATTTGACCTTGCAGTACTTGAATCGCCTGAGTGATTATCTTTTCGTGGCCGCTCGTTGGGCCAACAACACCATGGGTGAAGCTGAAGTTATGTGGAAAAAAACTCAATGAGATTAGAAGTTGCACAGCCTGAAGATTCTAAAGCTCTGGTTGAGTTTTATAAAAGCTTCCCCCTTCGTGGCCCCGTAGAAATGAAAATTGATCGCGATGGTGATTTCTTTTTGCCCTATGAAATTCATGGCGAAAAACATGTCACCTACAAACTCACGGACACGGACAAAAAACTCGAAGGCATGGCCAGCTTCGTCGTTCGCGACGTTTTTTTGGACAAGGAAATTCAACCTGTCGCTTTTGGTCGAGATCTGCGCATTTCGTCCAACCGTAAAGCTATTTTAGAATGGGGCCAACATTTTCTGCCGGTCATGGATGAGGTTTCTCAAGCGCTGGAAAGCAAATACTTGTTTTCCATTATGAGCCTGAGCGAAATTCAAGCCTTGAATGCGTTCGTACGTCCTCGCACAGTGAAACGCCCCTTACCTCGCTATTATCTTTATCGCCGTTTAAACATGGTTTCCGTGCACGGTCGTTTGCCATGGGCCGAAAATCCATTACCACATTTGAAAATTCGCCACGGGAATGCCGCCAACGTGGATGCTTTGATTTACTATATTTCTCAAAAATCCCAAGAAAAAGACTTATCTACGGTTTGGGATACGCAGAGTTTCTATGACAAGATGGAGCGTTGGAAGGGCCTAAAACTCGAAGACTTTATTATTGCCTTCGACAAAAATGAAAACATCGTCGGATGTGCGGCACCTTGGAATTCTGGCGGTATCCAAGACTTCATTCCAATGCAATACGGATTAAAAGCCCACAATTTCCGTCAATTTTTGAAATTCGGAAAAATGTTGGGTTGGACGCGGACTTTGACCAAGCCTTACTCCCGATTGAAAATAGAAGCGAGTTTGAACTTTAAATATTTAAACTTCTTACACGCCGACAATGGCGACATTTTTGAAAGTCTTCTGTGGAAAGCTTTTGATGATGCTCACGAAAATGAGTTCTTGGTTTACAATCAAATGCGCTCGGAGTTTGTCTATCGCCGCCCGATGAATTGGATTTCATCAAAGCTGCCGTTCGGAGTTTACTTGCTGCTTCCACCAGATCGAGAACCACCAAATTTCCTCCATCCTTCCAACGAACGTCCGATTGAAATGGAGCCGTTTTTCACCTTGTGATAACAGCGAGTTCCTCACATTCTTTTTAACCGAAAATATGAGAAACGCTTTCAGTATCGAAAGCGTCTCTTTCTGATTAAACACCTACATTTATTTGCATTTCTTACCGATAGAGACCAAACAACACGATAGTTAGGTTGGATAAGAACGTCTATGTCGAACAAAGCAACTGCCCCCCTGAGCACTCCAGTTTTACGCTCCTTCTTAATTGGGGTTCTTTTGCCTTTTTTAGCGGCTTGCTCACTAGATGCGCAAATACTCAAACACTCCTTAAGTTTGCCCTCCACTGTCTCGTTCCCCAATCCAATTCCGGGACTTTTTTACGCCACCACACCCTTTATTACTAAATGGCAGACCGATGCTTCTTGGTCGTCAATGTCTACAGATACCCAGATACAATTGCCTCTTGCTCCCACTGGAACCTATGACTTTATTGTCGATTGGGGCGACGGATCGTCGAGCCATATCTCCGGGTGGAATGACCCAAAAAAACTCCATACTTACGCGGTAGCCGGAGAGTACGCGGTCTCCATTCTAGGTGGGTTCACTCACATCAAAATGTTTGATAGGAATTCATATGTATACTATGGAGACTATGAAAAAATAAAAGACGTTTCCCAATGGGGAGACAACAAGTGGCAAAACATGTCCGACATGTTCACCAACACTTATATTTCATCTTTTTCGGCCACAGATACGCCCGACACCAGCGAAGTCACGGATATGAGCTATATGTTCGCGTCGGCCCAATCGTTCAACCAAGCCCTCAATTTCGACACATCTCAAGTCACGACGATGAAAGGGATGTTCAACAGTGCCTCTGCATTTAACAGCCCTTTAAATTTTAGCGACACCTCTAACGTGACAGATATGAGCGAAATGTTTAGCGCCGCCGCCGCGTTCAATCAGCCCTTAACCTTCGATACGTCAAAGGTCACGACCATGTACATGATGTTCGATGGCACGCCCTCATTCAATCAGCCTTTAAATTTCGATGCTTCAAGTCTTGAAAGCACGCAATACATGTTTCAAAACGCGACCTCTTTTAACTCCACCATACAGCTCCCAAACTCAAACATTGCTTTGTCTGACGTCAGCTACATGTTTTACGGAGCCACGGCCTTCAACAAGTCCGTTACCTTTGACACAAGTCATGTTGCCAACATGGCTCGGATGTTCTGGAAAGCCTCTGCTTTCAATCAACCTATAAACTTCGACACGTCCTCAGTCACAGATATGTCTACCATGTTCATGGAAGCCACCGCTATGAACCAACCTATTCAGTTTTCAGACACTTCGAAGGTGGAATCATTTGGCAGCATGTTTACGATGGCGACTTCCTTCAATCAACCTCTCCAATTCGACACAAGCAGTGCTTTAAACATGTATGGCATGTTTTGGGGGGCCAGCGCCTTCAACCAGACTTTAACTTTTTCTGATACATCTCACGTTACTGAAATGAGCTATATGTTTTATAATGCTACCTCATTCAACAAGCCCCTCACCTTAAACACCTCGGCAGTGACTAATATGAGCGCCATGTTTGGTGGAGCTGCTGCCTTCAACCAACCTTTGAATTTTAATACGGCAAACGTTTCCTCGATGCGATGGATGTTCTGGAATGCCACCATTTTCAATCAGGACCTCACCGCGTGGGTGGTCAATCCGAAAGCGACTTCATGCAGTTCCTTCAATGCTTCGAGCGCATTGACCCAGATCCCGAATTTTATCAACTGCAATCCAAACTGATGAGTCTCGCTTTATGTGGCTGCTACCCTGTCTGCTCATTTTATTGATTGGTCCACTTACTCACGCTTTAGAAGTAAGTAAAAAAGAGGGCCGCGTGATACTACAAGACACATGTTCTGATGGGTCCCATAGTGTCGAATCGCTTTCCTCGTGGATGCAAAGAATCCAACCGGGAAAAGCCTGCAAAGTCCCTCAGCAAAGCTCTGAAAACGGCTGCCAATACGACATCACCGACTGTCTTCCCGAGCATGTGGTGCAATATCAAGGCGTGAATTCAAAAGTCGCCGGGCCTAATTGTTGGAATCTTGCTTTGGTGATGGGAAAAATTCTTCCAAATCTTAGATACTCCAGCCCTGAAGAAATGGCCTTTTACATGCGCCCCCCACTGTGTCGACAACTCAAAGATGGTGAAAACAGACAAGCTGGTGATATCGGCGCTATTCGCGGAATGGCCTGGGGCCTGCCGATTGAAGAAACCCACGGTTTTGTCTATGTTTCGGAAAAAATGGTGTACTCAAAAAATGGAACTCAAAAAGAAGCTCCTTACTCTTTGCAGTCCATGGATGCCATGTACGACAGCTATGGAGTTCAAAATAAAAAATCTTGCCGAAAAAATGAAATCCCCAAGGGCGATATGGACTGCATACAAGCGGTGGCCTATTTCCGCTGTGATTCCATGGATGACTATTTAAAGAAGAACAAAAACATATCTCCCAAGATAAAAAACCTCGAGCATGATATCCGCTCGAGGGAGCGTTGCTTAGAGGCGAGCGAATTTTCAGGGCAAACTTTAAGTGATTCAAATCTGCGCGACATTCAGCGAGTCAGTGGAGCCTTGGCTTACTATCTTGAAGATCTCAAGAAAAACAACAAGATCAATAAACTTTCTGAAGGAGATCGTTTTATGGTGGGAGGCCTGCAACTGCGCCTTCAATCCATCGCCGATCAATTGAGCGCACTTAAAGATAACCTTAATAATTCTGAGCATCAAAAAGCAAACAATCTGCCCCAGGCCTTTGACAATGCCATTCACACTCTTGATACCAATAACACAAAAGCGGCAGAAAATAACGAAGCGGAATAAATTAAGCTAAGGGTTGCTGATTGTCCGTAAAGCTTTGGCGGACCTGAGGCCAGAACCAATCCAACTGAGGGTCGGCTTCGATGACATCTTTAATTAGAACTTTGACGCCAGCCCGAGTCGCGACTTCCCGACGAAGCCAGAACTCCACCTCATCATAGCCGGGACCAATAATCGTAATTTCGACGCGACTGAAGAAATGCAACAGATGTAAATCTTTAGTTGCCACTTCTTTGCCTTCGATTTTGTTTTGGATCAAATTATTCACCTCAGCCTTGAGGGCATCCAATGAGCGGTGACTGATTCTTCTCAGAATCAAATCCGCACGCTGATCTCGATTGACCCAGCGTTGGTGTAAGCCTCTTTGCACAAGGTTGATCAAAAGAGTGCGTAACACACTCGGTACCTGACGAAATTCATCATCAGGTAGTGCCATGACCTGCATTAAGTCTACGTAGCGAGCCTGTTCCTGGCCGCGACGAAGAGAGGTCAGCACTTCAGGAATCCGCAAGACTGACTCGCGAATTCCCTGTAGATCAATTCCTGCTCCATCCGTGAAGTAGAGAATTCTCATAACTCTATCATGACCTATCTTTTTAAAATGTAAGAACAAAATCTAAGCGTTAGGACCATAGTCCAGTATGTATTTTTTGATGCAGCCTCCCCGCCTTTTTGATAGGCTTTAACGAGGCCCATGGACTAGGGACTGGTAAAAACAAAGGATTGTACAACCGTGATTTCACGCAACTCGAAAAATCAACGCCCGCCTTTTGAGAAATGGTATTCCTACATTCTCTTTGCATTTGTCGGCTACTG
>JBJTMR010000313.1:0-17622 GCA_046070625.1 Bdellovibrio sp.
CCCGGGAATATTAGGCACTGAAATGATCAAATGGAATTTTACGAAGTTTTTGATTGGTAAAGATGGCCAAGTCTTGAAGCGCTACGCCCCTCAAGATAAGCCAGAAGATTTAGTTAATGATATCAAAAAGGCTCTCAGTTAAATCTCCCCGATTGAAATAATAAAAGCTCCTTCAATAGCTGACGGAGCTTTTATTATTATCATTCACTTTAGAATTTAAACTGTACGCGAACACCTGTGTAGGCTTTACTGCAATGATTATCTCCCCCACCGGTCGCCTCTAGACATGGAGATGGTTTAGAAAAGACCTCAAACTTTGCATCCTGGATAAGATCAGATCCGAAGACTTGATTGACCTTCGAGGAAAGAGCTGAACCCGGATTCAAAAGAACCATCGCTATCTTTCCGGCCCGAGGACTTCCAAATAATACGCCACCATTATCCTTGATGCGATTTTCAACGACAAAGAATAGCTCACCTAGAATGGATCCTATCACTGGCGTAGACCACAAATCCTGAATAGAAGGAACTTCCGCAAAAGCTTCAACACCATATTCCCAAAAGAATGTCGACATGATCACCGAATACCCGAATGATTGCAGACGAGATAAATCCATCCCACGCGCAACTTGATAGTAGATGGCACCAGAGACCGGGTGACCGATGTAATTAATTGCCCAAGAGTCCTTATCAACCACTGGACCTGCTTTTACGTTCTCTTTCCACTTAGTACCAATATTGCGAGCGTCGTTACGATCCCAGTGTGTTACACTTTCTGGCATCATGTAGAGTGCACCCACGACTCCCAAAGAAGCCAAGAACAAATTTCTGGTATCTGTCATTACATTTCTTTCCTCAGATAGGACGCCACTCATATCCAAAGATCTTCTAAATTCACCGGGACTTGAATCAGAGACCACCGTAACAGCATTGACCGGCCGATCACTAGATTCTGGAATACACAACGATGATTTCTCGGGTTTGATGGCTTGCACTTTCAAGGCTGCCAAATGCTTCTCGATAGCAGAGCACGCTTCTTGGTCTCGTGTATCCACAAGAATAAGGGTCCCCTTTTTAATTGCAGTTTGGGGTTGTTGATAAGAATAAGACCCAGCCAAGCTGTTTTGAATTGGCTCAAAATCTTGAACATTTCTCGCCAAAGCAGATTGCCCAGCGACCATCAAAGACAACGCGACATAAATGTATGACCTCTTCACGATTGCACCTTCTTTTAATTACAAAAAATTTAACAATACTAATGTTAGCAATACAAATGCCAGGCCAACCGCAGCCCATATCGAACAGACTCCTCTTTCACGCCTTAGATACTAAAAAAGAAGTGCCCATTTACGGCCTCTGAATAAACCATGAACATACTGATCTGATCCAAAAACAAAAAAACCGGCAAGGGGCCGGTTTTTTTTAAAGCGTAATCAAAAAGAACGATTTACTTTAGACGATATCCCATAAAGCCAGTACGAATTTTATCATACTGCTTTGCCGTAGCCCCAAGTTCATCTCCACACATTCCACGTAAGAAGCCCTCTAGGTAACCAACAGACGCCTTTAATGAATCCACATAATCAATAGTCTCTGCACTCAGAATCAAACGTTGATTCGGATTTGCATTCGTAAATGTATCGTAGAAATGCTTCCGAGAATAACATGAGAACAAACCAACGATGATGCCTTTGTCAGAATTAGCCTTAAGGGCATTCATGACTTTGTTAATCCCTGGACGTTTTACTTCATAATAGCCTTTATAATTTACTTTATTTGCAGAGTTCAAAATTGGCGGAGCAAAGTCAGGACCCCCACCATTGCGAGAATGACCATTGTACAAAACAATATCGGCGCTTCTCAAGCCACCAAAATAATTCTCTTCCGATAGCTCCGTTAACTGACTTTGGCGAGATTTCAACACGCCCTTATTTTTATCAAATGATGAGCTTGCGGAAGCCTGAGTTAATGTGATTCTAACCAAGACCTTACGGCCCTGAAGCTTCATATTCTTTTGAAAAATTACTTTACCAGAATCCGGACTGCCACTCTCTTTAAACCCGCACAGGCGAAGGTCGCCGCGGCAACGTGCACTAAGCTGTCCTCTGATCGCATAAAAAACATCGACATCAAGACTTGGTGACAGGCCGAAGTTAATTCCATTCCAAATTGCATCATGCCCCGTTGAATCATCAAAATATCCAAGTGCATAACGAATATCCAAAACACCTTTATTCAACGCTTTAGAATACATGTTTTCACAAGATCGCTGACCCTCTGCTGGAGAGCTCGAATCAACTTGCTTCAAGTAGTCACTGATAAACTTAGGCGCCCAGTACCCATATCCGTAAACACCTGTCTCCCCAGCATGAGAAACGGAAACCATCAACATCGTCACTAGAATGATAAATGAACTTTTCATGCGCATCCCATATCACCAGCGATTGAGTCGGTCCAATTTGTTGTTTGACTTCCCGCTTCCTTACACCTATCACACTATCATGTGTTTACATTTTTTCATGGTCCTATCATTGTTTCTTGTCTTCGGGCCAACTCCATCCGGTGCCGCTGAGTCTCACCAGGTACCGATGGAAGCTCAAAAAGAGTATCGCCTGTCTCACGATTTCGGAACTGTCCGACTAAACACTGCCAAAGATATCCACTGGAACCTAAGAGCAAAAAAGGACCTTTCTCTTTCCATAAAGGCCATAACCATCACCGGTGACGGCTTTAAGCTCATTACGAATTGTCCGACTGAGCTTCCTGCAGGTCAAAGATGTGTCATTGGAGTTAACTTTACTCCAACTACAGAAGGCCCCCACCAAGGAACCCTTATTGTTGATCTCTACTCAGAAATTTTTATTTTTACTGTGACGGGAAATGGAGCCTGTAATTGAAATCAAAACTCCGACTAGTGACTGACCTTTAATCTGAGCCTTTTCTGAAGATTCAATTTTCAAAGTGTCGCCTTTTTTAAGAGCTTCACCTAAAAATGTCCCCTCCCCTTTTACCAGATATAAAAACTGAAGTCCGTCACACTCTTCAATTTCAATAATATTTGCTCTTATGATCTTCATATCGACATGAACCTCATGAGCCCGAAAGATGATACCCACATCCACCACCGGCCCCGCAACCAACTTACAATCGATATACTCACTTCCAGAAAAGAAGTACGGAACTAAAGGCTTAAGCTCTACGTCATTGAGCAATAATCCATTGCCCTCCACCACAACCAAGGCGCGACGGCAATCATCAAAGTTTGAAAAAGGGTCATTCGAAACGACCACAGCAGAACTCACTCGCCATTTAAAATGATGTGGAAATTGAGCTTCTGCGGAATCAATTGCGATCTGAGATGTTGTACCTCTGCCATTTTTCCAGGGCATCACCGTATAACTATCGTGAGATAAAATTTCAGCCATAAATATATTCAACCCGGTAAAAGAATATTTCGCCAAATGCTCCATCATGCTAAATTTTATGCCATGATGAAACCCATTGAATCTCTGAATCGCATTAAAAACAACTCAGTTCTGAAGCACACAAAAAGAGATTGGGCGGAATGGGTCACTCTTCTTTCAAAGGCTGGAGCCCAAAGCTGGACCCATCAAGAGATCGCCGCCTTCCTTAAGAAGAAATATAAGCTGACCTCCTGGTGGCAACAATGGGTAACCAGTGGGTTTGAAACTTATGTCGGTCGACGGAAAGAGGGGGCAAACGCCAAAGGGACCTATTCAGTCACCGCAACAAAAACTATTCACCTGGAGCACAAGTTGGTCTGGACTAAATTTGCGTCTCCAGAAGGTGTTCAGGCTTGGCTCAAGCCACTGAATCCATTTCCCTTAGTGCTCAAGCAAACTTTTGAACTTGATGGAGGAGTATTCGGAGAACTTCGCACAATGAAGGCTCCCGAACGAATACGCCTGACTTGGCAGGAGGAAGAATGGCCAAAAAAATCCACCGTGCAGGTCCATATTATCTCAAGAAAGAACGGATCAACAATTATAGCGATCATGCATGAGGGAATCCAAACACCGCGCATACGCGAAGATCTCCGTGCGCACTGGAAAAAATCTCTGACTGAGTTTTGCGATATTTTACCAGAATCTCAAATCTCTACCCGACGTAAAGGGTCTTCTGAGTCATCGCGCAAAACATCCGCCATCTCTAAAACCAAATCGGCAAAACGCCGAGGCTCCACGCCTCGTAACTCTTGATATTGAGAACTGATAACGGATGTCATTCCCTCTCGGGCAGCACGATACTGACTCAGGATAGCCTCCGTCGTCCAAAGGTCTCCGCCCTCTCGAAGCATACGATGTCGAGCCGCCGCCTCTGTCACGGGAACATACGCGATACGCCGACCCATAACCTTGGACACTTCCCCCACCATTTCATCAATGGTCAAGGCCTCAGGACCGGTTAAGCCATAGACCTTCCCTTCATGCTTCATGGGATTCAAAAGAATATCCACTGCAACATCCGCCACATCTCGAGTATCAACAAAGGAACTCTTCGCATCACCTTCTGGTAAAAAAATCGCCCCCTGACGGAGATCTCCTAAATGACGTCGCACAAACCCCTGCATAAATCTATTCCCACGAATTGCGGCCCAAGGTATTCCGCTCATATCTAACAAGCTTTCAATTTCTCCGTGAACCTGATGCAGTAAATAGGAAGACTCTGGGTTGGCTCCTAGCATGGAATTAAAAAGAATAAATTGGACGCCGGACTTTTGCGCCGCCTCGATGGCACGACGAGCATAGTCCTTCATGGACTGAGACAACGGTATCAACAAAAATAGCACATCAACATCTTTGCAAAGATACTCTAAAAGAGGACTTTGAGAGTAATCAAAGAGTCGCTGCCGAACCTCAGGGGGGAAATATGATTCGTCTCGACTAGCCGCAGTAAAATCAATCTGCCGTTCTTTTAAGCGACCCACGATCTCACGACCTATATTCCCACTAGCTCCGGTAATCAAAATTCGCTGTTGCATCTCGAAATTATGAAAGCTTCTCTCTGAAATGAGGAGTTGTTTATTGGCAAAGGTCTCCTTGACTCTCTCTCTGTTTCCCGATGTAGTTGAGAGGTGAAATTCTTCTCAAAGAACCTCCAGGTTTTTAAAAAAGTCGCCCTTCCACTGTTTGCTTTAGTGGTGCTATCTAACAACATTGATCAATACCTCAACCTAAAAGTAGAGAATGCCCTTCGCGATCCCACGGGGGCGACACAGCAGATTTACTGGTACGGATTCATGTCAATCCTCAGCAGCATTATCTTTCCCGTGCTGTTAATGACGACCGCTCTTTTTGCAATGCAAGCGTTGCGTTCGCATCAGACTTTGCAGGATTTCATTGGCAAGCATATCAACCAGATTTTCATTGAAACGCTCCGAGCATGGGGGAAAACTTTATTGTGGTCCTTGCTCTTCGTTTTGCCGGGTATTTGGAAGTACTTCGAGTACACGTTAGTTCCGTTTGTCGTTACCGGGTCCCCACGCTATGATCAGGGCCAGATTGACGCCCTCAAATCCTCCAGCTATGTTTTTCGCAGACATTGGTTGAAAATCTTCGCAATCCTCTTTTTATTCCATCTTTTCATTCCTCTAGTAATCACGAGCCTTTTTGATTCCTACCGTTTGCTCTGGAAAACGCCCGTTGCAAGTCTCATTCTTAACTTACTCGATACTTATTTAATTTTGTTTTCGACTCAGCTTTTATTTAATGTGTTTCAAGACGAGGTAAAGCGCCATGATGCTCATGTTTAATTGGAAGGATATCAAAAATCGTGGGAAGGGTTTAACCTTTGACGACGTTCTTATTGTACCTGCACGCTCTGATATTCGCTCCCGCCGTGATCCGAAACTCACAACTAAAGTGACTCGCAACTTCACCATCGACACGCCGGTTATCAGCGCCAACATGGATATGGTCACAGAATATGACATGGCCTTTGCAATGCACCAACTTGGAGGAATGGGAATTCTTCATAGATTTCTTTCTATCGAAGACCAAGCGTCCCAAGCTTATCGCCTGAAAGAAGCAGGGGTTAAGGTCATCTCCGCCAGTGTCGGCGTTGGCGAAGAATTCAAAGCGCGCGCTAAAGCACTTGTTGATGCAGGTGTTAACATCATCACTATCGACATTGCTCATGGGCATTCCGTTCAAATGATGGAAACAATGAAGTGGCTGAAAGACCAGTACCCTCATGTCGACTTGATTGCCGGCAATATGGCTACTCCAGACGCAGCTCACGATCTTATTGAGGCTGGCGCAGATGCGATTAAAGTTGGAATTGGCCCTGGATCCATGTGCACCACTCGTATCATCACGGGCTGCGGAGTTCCCCAACTCACGGCCATCAGTCTTTGCGCTGAGGTTGCTGCTGCCCATGGAGTTCCTGTGATCGCCGATGGCGGGATCAGAACCTCAGGCGATATGGTTAAAGCCTTCGCCGCTGGGGCAAGCACCGTTATGCTTGGCAGTATGTTATCTGGCACAATCGAAACACCCGGAGAAATAAAAAACGGTAAAAAACACTATCGCGGCATGGCCTCTCGTTCTGCGCAAGATTCCTGGAGAGGTGGCGTACCAGAGGGAATGGCGCCTGAAGGTGAATCCACCCAGGTCGCTGTCAAGGGCCATGTGAAAGATGTTATCTTTGAAGTCACCGGGGGGATCCGCAGCGGCATGAGTTATGTTAATGCTACGAGTATTGCCGAGATCAAGGAGAAGGCTTTATTTATGGAGATGTCTTCTAACGGTATTGCCGAATCTCGGGCCCATGGAGTTAGACAGTAAGAATGACTAAAGCAGATCAACGCCCTATTGGAGTTTTCGATTCAGGGATTGGTGGACTCACTGTTCTTAAAGAACTGGCTCACCAATTCCCGAACGAAAATTTCCTTTACCTAGGGGACACAGCTCGCCTGCCTTATGGATCGAAATCTGCGCACACCATCCGTAGGTATTCCGAACAGAATATTTCGTTTCTGCAAAAACAAAATGTTAAGGCGATTGTAATTGCATGCAATACAGCTTCCACTCAGGTTCCTGAGCCGGAAATTAATAACTTACCGATCTACAATGTTATTGGTCCGGGCTCACAAAGAGCTCTGGAAGTATCCGGAAGCCGCCGCATTGGCGTCCTCGGAACTCGCGCGACAATTAGCAGTCAAGCCTACACAATGCGCATACACGAAATAGACCCTCAGGCCCAAGTTTTTGATCAAGCCTGCCCACTGTTCGTACCACTTGCAGAAGAAGGCTGGGATTCTGATCCCGTTACAAATCTAATTGTATTCCGCTACCTAAGCCAACTTTTACAACACCACATAGATACTTTAATTTTAGGGTGCACCCACTATCCACTTTTGAAAAATTCAATCTCCCGAGTTACTGGATCAGCGATTGAATTGGTGGATTCAGGCGAAGCGATTGCCCGCTGGCTAGAACGAGATTTTTCCACCGGCAGATTGGGGCGGTCAGACCAAAAAGAACATGGGCAAATTCAAATTATGACCACAGATTCTTCTGCACACTTTACAGAAATGGCCCTTAGAATTTTAAAACCACTTAAAGCGGATGAATTCAAAGTCGTCGATCTTTAGATGCACACTTCCAGCGGCAGCTCTTGCAAATTGTAATTACTTGCCATGGAATAACCGTAAGCTCCCCCATCTAGAACCGCCAAAAAATCACCCTCTTTGACAGTAGGCATTTTGTAGTCCTTCAAGAAAAAGTCTGAAGATTCACAGATCGGACCAACAACATCGCAGGTACTTTCTGTAGGATTTTTCACTTCTAAAGGAAGAATGCGGTGTTCAGCTTCATACAACGACGGACGAATCAGATGATTCATGCCCGCATCAACAATCACAAAAGTTTTAAATGATGTTTTCTTTACGTACTGAACTTGGGTGATTAAAATACCTGCATGGGCAACAAGCCAGCGCCCGGGCTCTGATTGCAACTCACAGTTTAGGTCACGCAAACTATCTAAAGTGATCTTCGCGTACTCTTGAAGAAGACCCTCTTCTGCTTTTAAATCCCAGCGGTCATAGTGAACTCCCAATCCACCACCAAAATCAAATCGACGCAGGGTCAGGAACTCCTTCTTTAATTCCACATAAACTTTTTTGAGCTTTACCAAAGCCTCTTGATAACCGGAAAGCTCAAGCATCTGAGACCCTAAATGTAAACTTACTCCAACCAGCTCCAAACACTCAGAGTGCTTTTTAAGACAAGCAATCAACTCAGGTATCATTACCAATTCCATACCGAACTTATTGTCACGTAACCCCGTTGCAATGTATGGATGTGTTTTAATGCTCACATCGGGATTTAACCGCAAAGCTACAGCGGCTTTCTTCCCTAAAGCCTTTGCAATCTCCCCGATTCGCTCTAACTCAGGTAAGCTTTCCACGTTAATTTGAAACACTCCCAACTTAAGAGCTTCAGTAATTTCATGACGAGTTTTGCCAACGCCGCTATACACGATGTCCTCTGGAGAAAAACCACTCTCCAGAGCACGTTTGATTTCACCCAAGGAAACTACGTCAGCCCCGGCGCCGGCGTTTTTGAGGCAACTAAGAACGTGAACATTAGGATTGGCTTTAACTGCGTAATATAAACGCACACCAGCAAGGGCCTTCGCCATAGCTTCAAAGCGAATCCGCACCAAGTCGAGGTCATAAACATAAATAGGCCTGACATAATTTGCGCAAAGATCTTTTAAGTTCTTCTTGTTCAGTCCAAAATGAAGCTCATTATTGATGTATTCCACAAAAACCTCGTGCTATTATCATTGCCGAACAAAGGAACTTTGTCATGAAAACTTCTATTTTTACTTACACATCAAAAGGCCTCCCTGTGCTCGCCTATGAATTCAAAAATGGTGGACCGGAAGTTTTAATCTTAGGTGGCGTTCACGGTGACGAAGTTGAAGGCGTGATTTGCGCTCAAGAGTTACTGAAGCATTTCATGACAAGCTTTCCCCACAAGCTCAACCTGACCATAGTGCCTCAGTTTAACTTGGAAGGTGTGATTTTTAAAACCCGTGGAAATGGCAATGGCGTTGATCTCAATCGAAACATGCCAACAAAAGACTGGTCCCCGGAAATTAAAACCCCACGTTATCACCCCGGGCCCGCTGCTGGCAGTGAATCCGAAAACCATGGACTTATGAAATATGTTGAGGAAAAAAAGCCGGCGTTCATTCTTTCGCTGCATTCTTGGCACCCAGTTTTGAACGTCAACGGCGATTGCTACGCATTTGCGAAGATTATCGCTGCACACACAGGCTACAAAATTGACGATGATATTGGCTACCCGACACCTGGATGTCTTGGCACATACACAGGCATCGAAAGAGGCTGCCCCACGTTGACATATGAAATTGAACGAGGACAATCTGCGGAAGATATCATTCGCATTCACGTTCCCGCTATCAAAGAAGCTTTGAAAGTTTACGACAAATAAGGAGACTCCCCATGCAACAAGACGTCGAACAGCTTTACCTTGATGTTCAAAACGGAAAACGCATCGACCAACTGACGACAAGTGACCTCAAACATGTCTTTGAAGTCATTGAGGGGCTTGATGCAGGTCGCATTCGCGTGGCCGAAAAAAAAACTGCTGGTTGGGTAACCAATGAATGGGTGAAAAAATCCATTTTACTTTATTTCCGCATCCAACAAATGACGATTATGCAGGCTGGGGACTTTACCTACTTTGATAAAATCCCGGTAAAACAATGGAGCGAAGAAACTGGGGTTCGCGTTGTTCCTCATGCCATTGCTCGCAAAGGATCCTTTATCGAAAAAGGCGCGATCCTTATGCCCTCTTATGTAAATATTGGAGCTTATGTTGGCAGCGGCACGATGGTGGATACATGGGCTACAGTCGGCTCTTGCGCGCAAATCGGTAAAAATGTGCATCTTTCTGGTGGCGTAGGAATCGGCGGAGTCCTCGAACCAGTTCAAGCATCACCAGTCATCGTTGAAGATAATGCCTTCATCGGCAGCCGCTGTATCGTCGTCGAAGGGGCTATCATTGAAGAAGGAGCTGTCCTCGGTGCTGGCGTCACGATCACCGCATCTACTAAAATTATAGATGCCACAGGAAGCAAAGTTATTGAATACAAAGGTCGCGTTCCGGCAAACTCCGTCGTCATCCCTGGCACACAAATGAAAAAGTTCCCAGCCGGTGAATTTGGAGTTCCTTGCGCACTTATCATTGGCCAGCGCAAAGCTAGTACGGATCTTAAAACGTCTTTAACTGACGCTCTTAGAGACTTCCAGGTCAGCGTTTAATTATTTGTCAAAAAAACTCAGGAGTCTTTCCTGAGTTTTTTATTTTACACGCAAAGCTTCTGAAGGCTGAATCTCTGCTGAGGTTCGAGCCGGAATATACGAGCCAAACCACGCAATCAGACCACTCACGACAAGCACTGTAAAGACAAGTCCCCAATCAACCAACGCCGGTATCGAAGAATCATAGTAAATTTCCGATGACCAAAAGTTGAGCGGGTTATACTGGACATACAAACTCACCCCGGTGCCCAAAATCACTCCTGACAACACCCCGACTCCCGCCAGGAAAAATCCCATCAGAGTAAATGTTCGGACCGTTTGTTTTGATGAATAACCGATAGTGCGCAAAATCGCGATGTCTCTGCGTTTCTGCGACAACAACAGCGCAAGCACCGTTAAAATAGAGCTAGCTGCCACCATCCCCGCAAGCCCCAAGAAAATACCAATCGTCAACTTTTCAAGCTTAAGGGCGTAAAACAACGCCGCATTGCGATCCATCCAAGTTTCAACCTGCACATCAGAGAATTTCTGAAGATCTGATTTCACTGTGTCGACACGGTTTTCATCCGCAAGCCAAACCTCAATGCCTATTTTCTTAAGACCATCGTTATCCAATGACCTCAAAGACTTCCCTCGCTGATAAAACAAATACTGAGCATCAATATCTGAAAGGCTTGTGGTGACGATACGCTTGATTCTTACGCGCTCAAACTTAGGAGTTTCTCCGGGCGGTAAAAGCAACCCCGTCGGGGACACAATCGTTATAAAGTCTCCTTCAAACACACCCAAAGATTGCGCAAGGTCTACACCTAAAACAACCTCTCCTTCATCAGGAATATCTTGGGGATCCCACAAGAAAGATGGTTCAGGCGAAGTCATTTTACTACTGGCGATTTTCTCTTTATCCAGCTGCGCTAGTTGCGAAATAAAATGCTCAAGGCTTTCCTTGGTGACTCCACGAGCGAATGCCCCACGAAACTGACCATCCTGACTTTTCAAAATCACGTCTTGAGTTTCATAGACATAAGCTTGATTGGCTGAATCTTCCTTGAGGCGCGAATAAACCGGATGCGTTTCCAGAGTTTTTGAAGATTTAATTTCTGGGACCGTGATATACAAATGCGGCTCTAAAGAGATAATGCGTTTTTTTATACTCGCATTCATGCCGTTCATCACAAACAACACAATTAAAAACGCGGTCACGCTGATGGTGATTCCGACCATTGAAAGCATGGCAATACGTCTGATCAACGCACCAGCTCGTTTAGAAAAGATAAAATGACGAAAGAGATGCCCTACTAGCATCTCTTTATCTTATTAGCTGACATTAAGGATTCAAGCTATTTCCCGGCAGGCATGCGGTGCGAAGACTCTTCGTCCTGGACTTCTTTGACATTGCTTCTCATGAAGAAGCTTTTTTGCATGGCTTTTAGAACCACCACAGTTTCATTCAACGCCTCAAGCAAACGGCGACTTGCCCCCGGCAGCTCCGGCTCGATTTCAGATACAGCAGGCCCCAATGCTTTGGTCATCGTCGCGAGATTCCGCGTCATAACTGCAAGATCTTTAGCCATATTGGGATTCTGTTCATTAAGCGCTGGCAAAATACGATTGATCTCGTTCGTTGTGACCGCCAAGTTGGTCACTAGTTTTTCAACGCCGTCATCATGAGTGGCTTGCTTAGAGAGTTTAATTACTTCTAGCGACATCGTATTCATGTTCTTCATAAGAGGGTCCATCCGGTCGATAACACGAACGATACTCTCAGCACGATTTTTGTCAGAAAATGCCGTAAGAAGCATTTGCATATTTTCTAACAACCCACCAACCTTGTTCAAAGTGGCATTTAAATTTTTCCCACTCAGCATCGTCATCAAATCCATGGATTCCACAGCCTGCATATGACTGTGGTTTGCCAATGCTGGATACGTTTCAGTACCAACGCTGATATCTAATATTTTGTCTCCAATAATAAAAGGTCGTGTTAGCTGAACGACACTATCCTCACGTATGCGCTCTTGGAATTTCCCCAAGACATAAAAACTCACACGAACTTTATTATCCGAACGCAACTCAACATCTTCAACCGCCCCAGCTCGGAGGCCGGCCATCTGCACTACGGTTCCCTGATGAACGCCGTCTGCCGTTTCAAAGGTCGTTGAATAAAATGTCTTCGTTTCGAACCATCCCTGCTTAATAGCAATACTGATCGCCGTTAGAATCACACCTAAAATCGCCAGACCTACAAAAAGACCCGCAATACGTTCAAATTTATTGAACTTTAACTTCATCATAAGTGCACAACTCTTTTCTCAGGATCGACAGTCTGAAAATACAACTGTCCAGCATCCAAATGCACGATTTGATAGTTCATAAGACTCATAAATTTTTCATCATAAGAACTCACAAAGATGTGATTCAAACAGCCTTCTTTGCGAAGCTGGTGAATATAGTCCACGAAGGCATAAACACTATCTTGCCCCAAACCTACGCTTGGGTCATCCAACAACAGCATCTGCGGCCTCATAACCAAAGCACGCAACAGACAAGTCAACTTACGAACTCGCCCCGGCACATGTGCAGGACGCTCGTTAGCAAACTTTGTAACATCAAACTTCTCAAACATTTCTTGCACGCGCAGTTTCGCCTCTGTTGGACTTAAAACCTTATGATACAGAAGCGGCAATATCACGTTATCAAAAAGAGTGCGGTTATTAATCAGTCCGCCGTAATCGAAGGAGTATCCGATCTCCAACCTGTACGGCAAAAACTCTTCAAAAGACATATCACAAACATTTTGTCCATTGATCAAATACTGACCCGACTGAGGAATCTGCAACCCACCAAGAATTTGCAAAAGAGAACTTTTACCAGCACCCTCTTCTGCCTTTACCCAAAGAATTTCATTCACTGGAAAATCGAATTCGACATTCTGAACCACGGGGTCCTGCCCCTCGTGAGCAAACGAAACGCCTTCAAATTTTAAACTTTCGATCTTCATTAGACCACTCCCAGGTTGCGAAGTTGATGGAGATAAAACAAAGCCGTCACCATTAAATTAAATACGACCACAAAAATAATACTGTTCACCACTGCCTGTGTGGTGACCTGAGGAACCTCGTGAGGACTCTTCTTCACCGAAAGTCCTTGATAGCAAGACACGACAAAAATAATCATTCCGCTAAAGCCATTCTTTAGCAGAAAGATCCATAGATCTTCTTTGGCAAAAGCCGTCATAAGAGAGTCAGAATAAAATGCAAAAGGCATGTCTTGAACAAACTTGGTCAAGACAAAGCCACCGAGCAAGGCAAGGACATTAAAGTAAAATGCCAAACAGAGAACACTGATAACCCCACCCAGAACCCGTGGGAAAACGATAAAACTTAACGGATTAATTCCCATACTTTCCAAAGCCTCGATCTCGCGATTTGCCCGCATATTTCCCAGTTCCGAAGCCACAGCAGTCCCGGATCTGGCAATCACGACCAACGCAACAAACAACGGCCCTGCTTCACGTAAAATCATTACGATCAGAAAGTTGCCAACCATTTGTGATCCACCAATCATCGAAAGATTACTCAATGATTGCAAAATCAAAACGCCACCTGTACCCAAAGCCAAAACTGTGATCAGTGGAAGAGCCTGCCAGCCTGTGAAATAGATTTGTGCAGAGATAACTCCCACAATTTGACGGAATCCTTGTGCGCGATCCAAAAGCGTTGCACGCAGAGAAAGATACACCATCAAGAGTACACGTAACGTATACTCCACATTTCTCGTGACAAACCTACCGAGAGAATCGATTTGTGTAAAAAAGGAATCCATCTTTGATCCTCAGTTTCTCTGTGAAACTTATCGGATCAGAGCACTCTTAGCGAGACTAACGAAGGTCCTGTTTTAGTAGGCCCAAACAGAATAAAATAAGGATTTTAATGCCTCAAAAGACGTCTCCAAGACTGAAGTCTCGTATCGCCCACCAACAATAGGGTGTTTTTGTATATAGATGTTCTCAGGAAATGCAGCCCGAAAGGTCCGATAGGAGCGATACATGTGCAATTTAGAGGTCACCAACAAAATATCTCGACACTTCAAAGCCTCAACGATTGGCAGGCTTTGCTGAGCATTTCCAAATGTGGTTTCAGATCGGCGATCCAACACCACATCGTTTTCATTGAGGCTTCCATAAAATGGCCAGACCGGCATGATCTCTCTCATCCGCGCATTTGAATAGACGCCAGAAATAATGAGTTTTTTCACCGCCTGATTCGCCAAGAGATCAAATCCCTCGCGCACTCTCCCCGCACCGCCTGTCAACACAACAGCGCAGTCCGCAGTTTGAGTTTTTACCCAAGAGATCATGGGTTCTTTTTGGACGCGCTTATACTCATTTGCAAAGCGGTAACCCACTACCGCACAGAGTATCATGAGCATCCAAAAAGTTTTTGATTGAAACAACGCCTTAGCGGTGTGCAATGACTTCAATCTCCACGTTCACACCTTTGGGCAAAGCTGCGACCGCAACGGTAGAACGCGCTGGAGGTGCCGCCGTGAAAGCTTTTGCGTAAGTCTCGTTAACTGTCGCAAAGTCGCCCATGTTGGTCAAAAATATCGTCGTCTTAACAATATTTGAAAAATTCATGTCAGACGCAGCCAAAACGCCCTCGATGTTTTTCATCACCATCTCAGTTTGAGTTTTGATATCTCCCGTGAAAACTTCATTTGTTTTAGGATCAATCGAAATCTGCCCAGAGCAGAATAAAAATTCACCCAATTGAATTGCTTGAGAATAAGGACCAACTGCTTTAGGAGCATTTTCAGTTTGAATTACTTTTTTCATACGTATTTTACCTCAACTATTAAAAATAAAAAATAATACCAGCACGGAATGGACCGTCGCCAATTGTTCTAAAGCGAACCTCATCTGCAGAAATCACGCCTGCGCCACCTTCAAAAGTGAAGCCGAGTGAATCCAAACCCGCAAGGAAAAACTCTCCACCGAAGAGTGCATCTAGCTCAAAGCCAGATTGTTTATCTGTGGGCGTCTCCCAGTTCACAAGGCCGATAGTTCCACCCATATAAAAGTTCATGTGCTCTTCTTTAAAAACGATACGACGAACACCTGCCGTCGCCGCAAACTTTGATTCATCTTTTTGCGTATCGATACCCAACCCACCGGCAATCTGAATCTCAGAAGAAGGGTTGTAAACAATTGCAAGCTCTGGCAGATCCAAAGTTGAATGACTTTTTACACCAACGCCCAAACGGTTGGTTAAATCCTTGGCTTCAGCCACTCCAGCCACCACACACACACAAACGCACAATGCTAATCTTTTAAGCATCTCGATCTCCTTCTTGAGGACTCTATTAAAAGCAAAAGGACATTAAGGAGCAAAAAGATTCTCACTCTTACGACCGGTGTCAAAAGCAACCCGTTCTATAGCAAACTTTCAGATATCTTCTCGAGAAACTCCAAACTGAAATTTCCAGGCTTAGAATGCTGTTCTTCCCAAATTTTTTCTTTAAGAATCCTAAAATTGCCAGCCTCCGCCGCAGTACGAGCTCCTCTATCGATAAGTTCCGCAAAACGAATAATTGCAGCCTCCGGAGGCAACATTGCAGACGGAGTTTGACTAGGGAACCCCTGTTCATCATCTCGCTCATGGATACAGACCAACACGGCCTTAATCTCTTCACTTATAGGCAGATTCTTAAGCAAACAACGATTCAGGGAAAGAAGCGGATGTTTACGATACTCGACTTGTTCGGATTCATCGAGAGCGCCCTCGCCGAAAGCGAAGGACTTTTCGACCACAAAATCTTGCACGTCGAACAACCCCACATCACAGAACAAGCCAGCCAAAAAAGTTACTGATGGACGACCTAATCCACTTTTTTTGGAGATATAGGCAGCATAAAATGCGACCCACGGCGCACGCCATTTCGCAAAAAAATCATTCTCAAGGGTATCCTTGATCGTCTCCCAAAGATCATCTCCAGCAGCCACCAGGGATTCAAACTGAGCCGCAAATTGCCCCAGACGCGAATACAATTGATGGACCGTTGCCTCAGGCATATTTTTGTAATCAAAGAGCAAATATTCGTTCAACTCCACCCAAACCTGACATACCGCCAAGAAAAGAGCTCTAACTCTCTTTCTTAGCGACGCACCTTGAGTGTCATAAAATGCATTAATGTATTCTAAATAGATCAACGCTTCTCGCGCCTGTATGTACAGGGCACGCTTCTTTAACATCTTCTGATGCTTCACGTCTCCCAAAACCGAACCTCGGAAGGCCACCCCGAGGTAGCGTTGATTTAATTGCATACGTACAAATACCGAAAATCCCAACGTCGTCATTGAAAACAAATCCGCCGGTGCTATATCAAAAAACTGAGAGCGACATTTCAGCAAACAAATGTACTCAAGCTTGCTGGTTTTAAAAAAATCATATGGGGAAAGAGGAATCACTCTCTCGCTTTGTGTTCCTGCGAAGCTCTCCATTAGAGCGGCTTCGTGCATGGCTGTCACAATAGTGGCTAAAGGAAAGCGTTCAAGAAGTTGTCCCACTCGCAAAGAGAAGGCCCCCACATGTTCCGCTTCTTCCTGGGAAACAACCAAGATCGGCGCTCTTTCCACATCGATGTCGCGTCCGCGCAGATCATTCACATCGTTCAGGTGACGAAAAACGAAACTATTTTGCAAAGCTTTCTGTTGAACACGCACAACAACATCATCCCGCTGAGAAACGAGCAGAACCTCAAGGCGAAGCCGAAATGAAGGATTTGTTTGAGAGTTGTTCATCGATCTAGAAATCTTACTGACGAGTAAGCATCCTGCCAACTAAAGTTTTCGAAGTTGACAAACCTCCCACAGGATCGAATCCTATGTGTTCCTGTATAATGAAAGGACACCCATGAAGGCACTGACACTTGTATTAGCTACTCTTCTTTTGTCCACGAACGCTCCCGCAGCACTTCTAACAAATGAAGCCTCTAACAATAAACTGGAAAAAGTATCCCTCTCTTCATCTGCGACGTATAACTTAGAAAATGAAATTCTGAAGCTTTCCGAAGTCGGAGCCGGGCTTCGCGCAAAGAAGGTCGTGTTCGTGAACATCAAGGTCTATGTAGGCGAACTTTTCGTTTCTGATCTTGCGAAGTTCAATAAAGAAAATCCAATCGCGTCTTTAAAGGATCAAAAAGCGGTTGCGATACAACTTCACTTCCTTAGAAGTGTAGATTCAGAAAATGTCCAAAAATCATTTAAAGAAGCTCTCAAAGCCAATGATGTAAACCTTGATGAA